>JAEWFX010000062.1 GCA_023388605.1 Bacillota bacterium | reverse complement strand
ACCTTGAGATATTAGATGTTCGACAACTTTATCTTCGGCATGCGAACCGACATTTTTCAGATTAGATTCTGACAAAGCTAATTTCTTGAGAAAAGTTAGGCGATGTTCCTCACAGATACCCAATTCCTCTATGGCCTGATAATGTTCACGCGTACCATAACCCTTGTGCTTACTGAATTTATAACCTGGAAAACGTTCATCCAACTCCATCATGTAGCGATCGCGAGTTTCTTTGGCGATGATTGACGCTGCAGCTATGCAATTAACTTTTGCGTCACCGCCGATCAAAGCTTGATAAGCTGGCAGACTATTGTCTGAAAAATTCATTGCATCTGTCAGTAAATAGTCTGGTTGAATACTCAATTTCTGTATGGCTGTTATCATGCCTTGTCTAGTAGCTTCAAGGATATTTAGGCGATCGATTTCAGCAGCAGGCACTAAGACAACACTATAAGCAATGGCTTTCTGCTTAATCTCATTTAAAAGATAGGAACGCTTGGCAGGTGATAATTTTTTAGAATCGTTGAGACCTATAATCGGCTGATCAGGATCTAAAATACAAGCAGCACACGCCACAGGACCGGCTAAAGGACCTCTGCCAGCCTCGTCTACACCTGCGATCTGCAAATAACCACGCATATGCAGTTCGTTCTCTAATTCATTCATTTGGAGAAAACGCTCTTGATCCTTATCGGTGAATCTCGGACGATAGCTCGCAGTTTTAGTCATGCTATTCCACCAACTTTTTGGCATCAAAATCGATGGCTTGTCCAGGTAGATATATCTGATTTTCCTGCTCTAAAGTTATTCGACCGATCTTAGCAGAACGCAGATCTGTGAATAATACCGTAGCGGCTCGCCTGAGATCTGGCTTTTGACCAGCTAGGAGCAATTGACGATTCAATGCTAATTCAAGAAGTAATTCCTGAGCTAAACCATGTGCAGCAGACTCTTCAGCAGGTATGGATCTTCTACCTAAGGAATAACGTTGTTCAAGCAATTCTGGATAAATTTGCATCAACCATAAGAGTGTCAGTCCTGCCGTCTTCTCAAGAGGTAAAATATCATCGCGAATGGCACCTGTTGCAGCAAGAGCAATCTGTTCATGGAGAGTGGCCAATTTAGGTGGCAAAGTGCCTGGTGAGTCCAGAAGCTCTAAGTCAGTCCCTGCTTTTAGACGACTGAGTCCGCGAGTAACACCGGGACGATTAGCTGTTTTTAATGAATATCGTCCTGTCAGAGCATTGATCAAAGTTGATTTGCCTGTATTGGGAATGCCTGTGACCATGACCTTGATGGGGCGAACTCTTCTACCACGTGCTTTTGCACGTTCAATCAATTCACTGCAGTCAGCTATTACTTGACGTTTGAGACCTTCCACAGATTGTCGGTCATGAGTATTGCAGGCATAGACATGCAGATTTTCAGAGGCTAAACGTTTCTTCCAGTAATCAGTATATCGGGGATCTGCCAGATCCTCTTTGCTCAAAACTAAAAGATGCGGCTTATGTGGAGCTAGTTTACACAGCAGCGGATTGCGACTGAAATTAGGTATTCTAGCATCGCAATTTTCGATCACATAATCACAGTTCTTACTCTCCGCTTCAAGTTGGCGGAGAGCTTTGGCCATATGTCCGGGAAACCAATTGATATTGAGCGACATTTTATTTAACAATATCTTCTTGGATCTGTAGATCGTGCCACATATTGTCTAAATCGTAGAAGTCACGTTCATCTTGATTGAAGATATGGACTATGACGCTTCCATAATCGAGCAATAACCATTTATTAGATTCTTGTCCTTCTACACGCTGTGGCTTGATACCAGCTTTTTGTCCAATTTGATACTGCAATTCATCAGCCAAACTATGCACTTGTGTAGTTGAGCTACCACTACATACGACGAAGGTATCTGCCAGCGTTGTTTTCTGAGTTACACTTATCTCTTCGATCCTATCAGCTTTTTTCTGTTCTAAAATCTGCAGAATCATATCAACCAATTCTCTATGTTCCATAAGCACCTCTCTGTTCATTGTAAGTTATTTAGTGACTTAATTGCAGCTACAGTCAAAGGATGTAATTTTTTACCTTTCTGCTGAAAAGCTTGTTGCACTTCTGCAAAACATAGCTTCATGGCTGCTGTGAGATCGCGATCAGCTAAATCACGTAATTTATCTAGATTTTTATAGGGACGTCCCAATTCACATTTATCGGCCAGATATATAATCTGATCTAAAGTACTCATCAACACACGGCTGGTGGTGTGATAGTAGATAGCTGTTAAAATCTCAGGATCTGTAATGCCCAGAAAACGTTTGGCATAGTAGGATCCAGCTGGACCATGAGCAATATTTTTGTTCATCACTTGAGGAGCGCCAGCCTTCTTGGCGTACTTGAACTGATCTTTCAGAGGCATATCTTTAGTACAATCGTGTAAAAGCCCCGCCAGCGCAGCCTTCATTAAATCATAATTATGTTTACTCGCTAAATGGATAGCTAGATGCATGACATTGAGCGTGTGTAAAAGTCGATAAGTACTAAGTAAAGGCGTTATCTTCTGCTCTAAGCGTGCAAGACTGATACGTTGCTCAAGAGCTAATTTCCCTAGATCATCTAGATAAGCATAGGGCTGATTAGCTTGTAGGAATTTATTGACTTCGGCAGGTACATACTTGCTTATGTCTTTACCAGATTGCAGGTCTGCCCGCAGATCCGTACTGCTGATATCGGTCGGCTCCATGGTGAACAGCTTGATTTTCGCACCATATTTCTCTACTAGATAATCTTTTTGACTCTCCAAAACCTCGCGATTTTCATGACCACGTACAGCGATCATAAGTTTAGCATTCGCCATAATCTCAGCCGGTCGGTGCCAATCTTCGATGGAAAACAGGGCATCTGAACCATAGATAAGTTCAACTTTAGCTGAACTTTTTCCTGCGAGATCGCGAAAATGTTCTACAGTATCGACAGTGTATGAATATTTACCTGGACGCTTAATCTCGTAATCACTTACCGTGACATTCTTGAGATTTTTAACAGCTCGCTTGACCATTTCGAGACGATATGTGGCCATCGACTGAACGTGCTTTTTGTGTGGAGCCAAACCGAGGGGCATAACGATGAGCCGTTTAGTCAATTTCTGCTCCAGCACTGCTTGAATCAGTCGTAGATGACCGAGATGAAAAGGATCAAATGAACCGCCATAGATCGTATACTTCATGGTGACCTCAATCAGACATCGATAAATAAGCGGTGATAAAGGGATCTAAATCTCCATCCATAACCGAGCTGACATCTGATGTCTCATACTCTGAACGATGATCTTTCACCTTCGTATATGGACAGAAAACATAAGAGCGGATCTGACTGCCCCAACCTATCTCTAATTGCTCACCTTTGAGATCTTCTATCTTTTCCATATGAGCTTGTTGAGCCAAGGTATACAGTTTAGCTTTCAACATGCTCATCGCTGTTTCGCGATTCATGCTCTGTGAACGCTCATTCTGGCAGGCACAAACTACACCAGTAGGGATATGAGTGATACGCACAGCCGAGGAAGTCTTGTTGACGTGCTGACCGCCCGCACCGGAAGCACGATAGTAATCGATACGCAAATCATCAGGATTGATGGTGATCTCAATTTCATGATCGATCACAGGCATAACTTCTGCTGAAGCAAAAGATGTGTGTCGTCGACCAGAAGCATCAAAAGGAGAAATACGCACAAGCCTATGAACTCCATGCTCAGAACGGAGATATCCGTAAGCATTTTCACCTTCTACTTTTAGCGATACATTTTTGATGCCTGCTTCGTCACCGTCAAGATAATCGAGTACTGTGCACTTAAAGTCATGAGCTTCAGCAAAGCGCTGGTACATACGAAAGAGCATGCTGACCCAATCCTGCGCTTCGGTGCCACCGGCACCAGCATGCAGAGTGATGATGGCATCGGCTTTGTCATGCTCACCCACAAACAGAGTTTTGAGACGGAGATTTTCGTACAATGTCTCCAACTTAGTGAGATCACTCTCTATATCTGAGATAACACTGGTATCTTCTGCTTCATCCCCCAACTCGATTATCACTTTTAGATCATCAACTAGATCTGTCAACGCTTTGAATTCGGTAATTTTGTCCTGTAAACCTTTTAATTCTTGTTGAAGGCGCGTCGCTTTTTCGGCATCAGTCCAAAAATCTGGTTCAGCGGATATAGCCTCGAGTTCAGAAATTCGTTCTTTTGCCTGCTCGAGGTGTAAGGACTTATTTAATTCCTCCAATGGTTCTTGGTAACTATCTACTCTCTGTCTAAGTTCATCAAATTCAAACATATGTACCCTAATTTGGAATAATTGGTTTTTTGTCAGCTAACAATAAGTATAAAAGTCCGAATAATCTTCCGCGAGCAAAAGTCTCGATCGCCATTAGCAGACCAGCAGTAATAGCTACTGCATAGAAATTGGTAAATAAAATATCGAGTAAGTAATTGATGTTCAACAATAACGATGTCTGAAAAATAGTGATCACAAAGATTTTTAGACGATTGCCATCAGTGTATTGTTTGGACAAGCGAAATGCTTCTCTTAAACTTTTATTTTCTGCAACTAATAGGATAGGCACAAAACAGAAGGTGAATATATATACGAAACCTATAAGAAATAACAGCGGTGCAGAAACTAGCATAGCAAAGAACATCGTCAAGAAAAACAACATAATAAGCAATGATTTTTTGATCAATTGCAGAGCTGTTCTGCAAAAGATACTACGTTGCGATTTCTTACTCAGAATCACACTTTTATTTGTTGCTGACCAATCCTCCTCTACATCACTTTGCTTATTTTGCAAACTCCTGAGAATACGAGCTTCTGTGCGTTCTTCTGGAGTCATCTGTATCAGTTTAAATAATTTTTGTAGATACTCTTGATCTTCTTTGCTGCGTTCGCTCAATGGCATCATCAAGACGTTGGTAGATAAATTTTTATATACATCCACACCTTTATTTTTGATACGAATTTCTTTGATCAAAACGCCAGAATAAAGTATGGAAATAAAGAGGCTAATAATAAGAGATAAGATCATCAATCCTAAAGCATAGATTTTTTTGATATCAAAAGCTGTGGAAAATGACATTACATCTGCAGGTAAATAATTTTCGAATAGATAATTTATACCGAATTGCCAGGCTATCAACAATACAAAGAGCAAGCGAAAAAAACGCTCTGATTGTAATTTGCTAAATTTAAATGATTCAATTAAAAGCTTTATCAACATTCTCTCAACAAACTTTCTGCCAAATTACGTGCTTCTGCTTCATCTACTGCTAATAATCTAGTCACCTCTTCAGTTCGTTCTTCACGGCTTAATTTGCGTAGATGTGTGGTCGTCTTACCGTCTTCCACCTCTTTGTGTATCAACCAGTGTTCGTCAGCTAAGGCTGCAACCTGAGCCATGTGAGATACGCACAACACCTGACGGTCTTTAGACAATAGTTTTAACATGCGAGCGACTTTGACTGCCGCTTCTCCACTGATACCAGTATCTATCTCATCGAAGATCAAGACATCTAGTCCTTCTGCATCAGCTATAATCGATTTAATTGCCAAAAGCAGACGAGAAGCTTCACCACCAGAAGCGATCTTAGCTAATGGCTTTAAGGCTTCGCCGACATTGGTAGATATCAAGAACTCCACAGTATCTCTGCCATTATCATAATTGACAATCTTTTCATCAGCAGAGGGCAACTTACAGTCGACTGCGAATTGTACCGCTGACATGCCTAACTCTGATACAGCCTTCTCGATTTTCTCTGATAAAGAGATGCCATATTCTATACGCATACTGTGCAATTGATCTGAGATCTGCGAGAGCTCACGATCCAATCTTTTCAGTTCTTTTATCTTCTGTTGCAAGACCTCTTCACTGGCTACCAACTCATCGCGCTCAGCTCGATAAGCCGCGAGGTTTGCTATAACATCGCTCAGCTTAGGTCCATGTTTACGACAAAGCTCTGCAATTTGATCTAATTTATCATTTAGTTCTGCTAGTTCTTGTGGTCGATAATCTACACGCTCAACACAATTATGAAGTGTGGATCTCATATCGCGTAATCTATCGATTATCTGTGCGAACTCACTCCTAATCTCAGCTATTTCGACATCGCTGTCAGCTATATCCTGTAGATGTGTATAAGCTCTAGACAATTGATCTATGGGGTCATTGTCTTCTGCGTACAGATAATTACAACAATCAATGAGATTACTGGCATATTCTTCAGCATTCGATAATTCTTCGATACGAGAAAGGATACTAGTTTCGCTGTCAGGATTAAGCTCTGCTTCCTCAATCTCTTGAATACTATATTCCAACCAATCAAGACGACGTTCACGTTGCTTAGGGCTGATACCCAGACGCTTGATCTCACTTGCAATCTGCCTTCTATCTGCTAGAGTGCTACGCCAGGCTACTAGGAGTGCTTGTATGCTATCGCCGATATAATTATCTAGGATCTGACCGTGTTTCTTGGCATCAAAAATCTGTTGCTGTTCGTGTTGTCCGTGAATGCCGAGTATTTTCTGTGTTTTTTCTTTGAGCTGGGCAATCGTAACCAGGTGACCATCGATATGAGCAACGCTTCTGCCATCAGCCTTTATTTGTCTGGAGATCAACAATTCGTTCTCACCGTCAAAGAAGAGAGCTTCTATCTGTGCACGTTCACTGTCACTGGCGATAACGTCTTTATTGACCCTCTTGCCAGTCAATGATCCGATCGCATCGAGCAGCAAAGATTTACCAGCACCGGTTTCACCGCTGATTACGATGAGTCCCCTGCCAGGATTGAAATCTGCCTGACGCAATAAAGCAAAGTCTTTAATCTCTAATCTCTCTAACATAGCTAGCCAGAATAAGGTATACCACGCAATTGAATCTTCTTCGGTAATTCGCTGAAAAATTTATCTTCACCTAGACGGACAAAAGTAGCATAGTGTTCATCTTTGGTGATCATTATACAATCTCCTGTCTCTACTATGCGGGAAATGCGTCCATCTATGGTCAAGGCTACCGGATAGGGATATTCGAGTATGTTGAGCTGCACGACAGAGTTAGGACAGGTGACATAAGAACGATTGTGCAGTGTGTGTGGACTGATAGGTGTGATCAACAATACTTCTAACTGAGGATGTGTTATGGGTCCACCACTGGATAGACTGTAGGCTGTGGATCCTGTAGGAGTAGCTACAATCAGTCCGTCAGCTGGTATGCGCTCGATGTGCTTGCCATCTATCAAGAGATCTGTAGTCAGAATGCGTGAGTAACCTCCACGTGAAATCACAGCATCATTCAGAGCTCTATATCTGCCCTTCTCCTTTTTATCTGCATCTAGGTGTGTAACTGATAGCAACATGCGTTTTTCACAGGTATATTGGCCGTTGACTAATTGACTTACCATACTATCGATCTCATCTATTTGAACCGATGGCAAAAAGCCGACACTGCCTAAATTGATGCCGATAACTGGTAGATCTTCTGCACTGGCGTAGTGGGCAGCTGATAAGAATGTTCCATCGCCACCAAGACAGATCAAAAGTTCACACTCTTTGAAGGAGCCATAGCTGAACAAGCACTCTAAAACTTGAATACGCTCATTGAAATCAGAGAATTCTAGTACTTGTTCTCGCTCTAAGATGGCCTGTACTCCCTGCCTCTGTATTTCCTTGAGCAGTTGCTCAGTGACCCGCAACCCAGGATCACGCTGTGGGTTGATGAAGATACCGATCTTTCTAGGCACCTGCAATCGCTCCTTCCAGTTTTTTTCGAATATTGTCAGTGTTTAAACCTGCGGCTTCCAATAATTGATCACGTGATGCCTGATCAGCAGTTAGATCAGTTAAACCTAAAATCTCCCAACTACAATCAAGATCACGCAGAGCGTATTGTAACTGCTGTCCGATGCCGCCATCGATGGCTCCGTCTTCTAAGATCAAAGTCTGATCAGCAGCTAAAATCAATGAATGCAATTCTCTGATCTGATCTTCAGACAAAGTGAGATTAACTAAGTTGAGAATAGATACCTTCTGCTTCTGTTCCTCAGTTAATTGCTCGTATGCTTCCAAACACTTTTCTACCAATACACCGATAGCGATCACGACAAGTTTACCCTCATTCTCAACCACTCTGCGCACTGACAATAAATTGTCAGCGTTTAAATCAGCTAATTTATCACCACATTCTACTACTGTAGAACGCGGATAGCGGATAGCAACCGGCTTATCAGCTGACTTCGCATAACTCATTATGCACTCTAAATCTTTCTCTGTTACTGGCGAAAAGAGACTAATGTGTGGCAAAGATGACAAAAATGCCATATCGTAATAGCCTTGATGCGTGTCTCCATCAGCAGAGACAGCTCCAGCACGGTCAATCAGAAAAGTTACCGGCAGATTCTGAAGACATACATCATGGATAATCTGATCCATTGCACGTTGAGCGAAGGTACTGTAGATGGCGACAAAAGGTTTTAATCCGCCTCTGGCCATACCAGCAGCCAAAGTGACAGCGTGCTGTTCAGCGATGCCGACATCAAAAAAGCGATCTGGATATTGTTTGGCAAATTTCGTGAGACCTGTTCCCTGCATCATCGCAGCAGTGATGGCGACAACAGTTTTGTCTTCTGCAGCTAATTTACACATATTATCACCGATCAAAGCAGAGTAAGTAGGTTTGCAAACACCGTTGCTACATACACCTTTTTCGATCTCAAAAGGCGAAACACCGTGATATTTTTCGGGTGTGTTCTCAGCGAAGTGATAACCATATCCCTTGATGGTTGTGCAATGTAATATTGTAGGACGCTTCAGTCTTTTGATATTGTGAAAATACTTACGCAACTCAGTGAGATTATGGCCGTTGACAGGACCAAAATACTTTAGTCCCAGTTTTTCAAATATTCCACGATCTTTGAAGAGATTACGACGCAGCCAACGTTTAATACCTCGTGTTATCTTGAGAAAAATCTTACCAAAAACAGGCAGCTTGCGCAGACGCAAAATCCAATTGGTTTTCATTTCATTATAGCGAGGAGTTGCACGCATTTGATCTAGGTGACGAGCTAGACCTCCCACATTGTGATCGATGGACATCTGGTTGTCATTGATGATAATCAAGACGTTTTCACGTTGTTGAGATAGATCATTTAAGGCTTCAAAAGACATACCTCCAGTCAGAGCTCCATCGCCGATGATGGCGATGACCTTTTGGTCTATGCCTCGCAAACGATTAGCTCTGGCCATACCGATCGCTGCAGAGATCGATGTAGAAGAATGTCCTGTATTGAAGCAATCGAACTCGCTCTCAGTAGTCTTAGGAAAGCCTGAAAGACCACCTGCTTGACGTAGGCTAGCAAATTTATCCTTCCTGCCAGTCAAAAGTTTCCAGGTATAACATTGATGTCCTACATCGAATACAACTTGATCTAGTGGACAATCAAACTCCAGCAGTATCGCTATGGTTAACTCTACTACACCTAAGTTTGAGCCTAGATGTCCACCCGTCTGAGATACAGTGTTGATGATCTCCTCACGAATTTCTTGACATAATTGCGTGAGCTCAGTTTCATCTAGCCTACGCAGATCTGCAGTATTTTCTATACGATCTAAAATTCTACTCAAAATACACCTTAATAATTTCTCAAGTACAAAAATTCATTTAACTCAAATAAGTTATGACAATCCAGCCCTGCCAATTCGAGTTCTGATAAATACTTATCAGCTTGTTGCTTCAAATCTGCAAGAGCTCGCTTGGCACCATCCAAACCTAACAGAGTCACATAAGTGAATTTATTGTCTCTTTTATCCTTACCAATACTTTTTCCTAAAACTTCTATATCCGCTGTTTCATCTAAAATATCGTCTTTAATTTGAAACGCACGTCCGATCACACCAGCATATTTTTTGAGCAACTCGGCGCGGTGATCTTCGATACCAGCTAGTATCAAAGGTAGACATAGAGCGACTTCCAATAAGGCTCCAGTTTTATATATCTGAATCTCGTCCAAAAGCTCCTGACTATTCTTGACCCCCTCTGTAGAGACATCTAAGCTCTCGCCTACAATCATCCCTTCACTTCCGCTTTTACGGGCGAGATACGCCAGGGCTTCTACTCCTGCAAACAGCAATCGATTATCATCAGTGAATGGCTTAGACATCAATGCGCCAGTAATATACTCAAAAGCAAAATTGTGTAAGAGATCACCGCCTAAGATAGCTTGAGCTTCGCCGAAAACGATATGGCTTGTAGGATTGCCTCTCCGTAGATCGTCATTATCAATGGCTGGCAGATCATCGTGGATAAGTGAAAATGTATGGATCATCTCCAAAGCTAAGGCAAAGGGCATGACAGCTGCTTGTTCTACCGCTAACATCTCAGCTACCGACAACATCAATACTGGACGCAGACGCTTACCGCCGATCAATAGACAATAATTTGCTGATTTAACAGCGACATTATCAGAGTCAGCTAGGACTGTCTGCAGTTCTGACTCAATGGTTTTTTGTAGCGTCAGAAAATCACTCATTATATTCCCAATTCAAAATCTGTAATGTTTTCACTGCTGGGATCGACGATCTTGATCTGTTCTTCGATTGATTTCAATTGCTGTTTACACCAATCAGCTAGAAATTTTCCCTCTTGATACAAATCTGATACCGTCTCTATGTCCTGATCACCAGCTTCTAAACTATTTACAATCTCTTGCAAGCGTTCAATAGCTACTTTATATGACTCAGGTTGTTCAAAATTTTTATTCACTTTTTGTTCCCATCCTTTACTCGATAATCAATCAGCACAATACGTCCATCATGCCAATCAATAGTCAATTCGTCACTTTTAGATTTTTGCCAGTCTCTTAATGATTGTATCAATTTACCAGTGCTGTCGCTGACAGTGGCATAACCACGTCGCAAAATAGCTCTGGGATTCAAGCTCTCCAACAAAGATTTCAGATGATCTAAGTCTGTTTTTTCTCTTTCGAGCAAGTTGAGAATATTCTTAGATAACTTGCAATCTAAGTCCTCTAATCGCTTACGACTGGTATCAATTGCTGCAGTGGGATCATCAATCATGCTTCGATGGATTATTAAATCGAGGCGCTGTTGCTCAACCCGCAAAAACTGCAATACACACTGATGTAAACGTCTTGCTAAATCTGAGATAGCCTCAACTTGCAAAGCATTATTAGACCAGCAGAAATCAGCGGCCATCGTAGGTGTTGCAGCAGTAAAATCAGCTACATAATCCAAGAGATGAAAATCACTCTCATGGCCTACAGCACTGATTATGGGTAAAGTAGATTTATATGCTGCTTCTACGATGTCAGGATGATTGAAGGGCCAGAGATCTTCCATGCTTCCGCCGCCACGAGCTACGATGATCACGTCTACATTTTGTTTTTTATTAAAATATTCAATACCCTCGGTAACTTCTTCTGCCGTTGTTTCACCTTGTACAGTAACTGGATACAAGAGGATATTAACTCCATCAAAAATCTGCTTAGAAGTACGCAGAATATCGTGGATGACTGCACCTTTAGGTGAAGTTATCACACCAACTCTTCTGATAATTGCAGGTAACTGCTTCTTAATCTGCGGATCAAAATAACCCTTGTCTTGATAAAATTTATGTAATTGCAAAAACTGTTCGTAGTAGGCACCTGCACCTGCAGGTTCCCAACCAAAAATTTGCAATTGAAATTGCCCTCTGGAAACATAGAGATCAGCCTTGCAGAGCACCTTGATTAGATCGCCATTTTTAGGCACCTTTTCATATTGATTTACTACAGAAGAGAACATGACACAAGATACTGATGCATCTGCGTCTTTCAAAGTAAAATAAGCATGACCTGAGCTATATAGTTTAAAGCCTGATACTTCACCAGTAACTGTCATGCGGGATAAATCAGGGTGACTGGCGATAGTATTACGAGCTAATTTAACAGCTTCGCTAACACTTAATTCCATGACCACCTCAATTTATTTTGATCTTTTTACCTAAGATTCCATTGATATAAAAAGATGCTTGATCATCGCAAAAGATCTTGCTGAGCGCGATCGCTTCGGAAGCTGCAACACCCGTAGGAGTCTGATAGTAATCGATCTCCCAAAAAGCCATACGTAAAATTAAACGCTCTAAAATAGCGATACGATTCAATTTCCAATTAATCAAGTAAGAGCTGATATCATCATCAAGAGCTTGAGCATGCTCACTCACTCCCGAGATAATATCGTCGAAAAATTGACAGTACTTAGCCGAACCCAGACATTCATTCTGCAACACCATTTGGCTGCGCAATTCAGCTTGATTATTAGTATTGATCTCAGTGGCATACAGATACTGCAGAGCTAGTTGTCTCACCTGAGAACGCATATTAACTTTTTGCTGTTCACTACTCATACTTACAATTAACGAAACTTACCTGGTAGAAAAATTTTATCCAAAAGTTTGCGAAAATCTTCGCGGTTACTGAAATATCTTACTCCAAGATAATGTCCTAAAAAAGTTACTAATAGAATGAAGATAGTTTTGACAAAGCCGAACAAGACTAGTGATAGGCTGAAAACAAAGCCTAATAGAGCACCTATTCTACCTGCATTAGCATGGGTGAGATTAGCGATAATGTTATTGAAATAATCTCGATTACGGCGTGACATATTACTATCGCTCAACTCTAGCGGCGATCACGTCGACGCGCGAGACCTTCACTGCTACATTGGCGACTTCGATACCCGTGTAGCGTTCTATATCCTTTTTGACACGTTCTTGTACTTTGTTCATCATCGCTGGCAATTCGACATCAGAATAAGCCATGACAACAAGATTGACTGATAATTTCCCGTCCTTGTTAGCAGTGATATGGGCTTTAGCTGTTTTGACACCTGATTGTGAGGCATTAGCAGCATTAAGAGCAATGCTCTCTATAGCATCTGAGCTAATATCGATGCTGCCCATACTATTGTCACTGATGCAGGCACGACGTAGATGACGTCCTAGAATATTAACTGCAAAAGTCCAGATGCCGAGCAAACTGAACATAAGGAGTACAGCGACGATCACAGGTTTAGCCACTGGTTGATTGGATAGGTCAACTAAAAAAGCGATCACACTGTTGAAGAGATTAGTACTCAACAAAATTGCGATCAAAATCAAGGAGAGTATGCTAGAAAAAATCGTAAAAAAACCTAATATAAATCGTTGGCCTTTATTCATGTTTACCCTTCTCAACTACTCCCATAATCTGAACGTTGACTGAATCGACAACTAAACCGGTAAATTTCTCGACATCAGCTTTTACTTTTTCCTGTATATCCCATGCAACTTCTGGCAATACTAGTCCATAGTAGACGATGGGATAGACAGTGATATTTACTCTTTCACTATTATCTGCACCGAATTCGACCTTCACTCCCTGTCCAACATGTTCTCCACCGATCACATCTTTGAGAGTGGCGATGAAGCTGCGATCCATATTGGCTACACCAGGAACACAGAGAGACGCCTCTACAGCGTACTGAGCAATGAAACTCTTGCTCATGCTGCGATCACCTTTGATCGTGTAATTAACAGTGTAGGTCTCGCTTGCAGAACTACTCATCAGCCCTTAACACGCTCCATGTAATCACCTGTACGAGTATCTACACGGATGACATCGCCAGTGTTGACAAATAGAGGAACACGCAACACAGCTCCTGTTTCGAGTGTGGCATTTTTGGTGGCATTCTGGGCGGTATCACCTTTGACGCCAGGCTCAGCTTCTGTTACTAAGAGTTCTACGAAATAAGGTAATTCAATACCAAATATGTCGCCTTTATATGAAAGTACGCGGCAAACCATATTGTCTTTGAGGAATTTTAGACCATCACCAATTTGCTCAGCAGTCATCGGCAATTGCTCAAATGTCTCATTGTCCATGAAATAGTAGAAATCACCATCGGTGTAGAGATAAGCCATATCCTTGCGTTCTAGCTGAGCTTCTTGATACTTCTCATTCGGTGAAAAACTGCGTTCGACAACAGCTCCTGTTTTAACATTGCGATACTTGGTGCGGACAAAGGCAGCACCTTTTCCAGGTTTAACATGTTGAAACTCAACTACCTGGAAGACCTGACCATCCATCTCAAAGGTCACGCCATTACGAAAATCGCCTGCACTAATCATATATACCTCCTAGTAAACTCTTACCGAAATATTTTAGTCTATGCCAGATATCCATAGCAATAATACATTTTTTACAACACGGATAAATTGCAAAATTTAGTTAATAACTATGTTAATAGTGTCAATAAATAGGGTTTTCATCGACAATAGCAACTTAATAGTACTGTGTTTGTAACTTTTTTGTAACTACATAATCAGAAATGTGAATAATTGTGTCATTTAGGCTGACTCATCCATCTATCGATGAATTGCTGTAATTTTTTGATCAATTTCTCATTGTCTTGCCCCCAAATTTCGAGATGACCCTCCTGCTTAATGGTAAACACATCTGTCAGCGCTGGGACAAGTCGACGACGTTCACTGACTATACTGTTGATCGCTTTATTGTCATAATGATTGTCAGGATCGTTATACATCATAAAGACAGGCATCTGTATACGTGAATATAATTGCACTAAATTATCGGGATTACCTGTACCGGTTGAGATCCTTATCGCTAGAGGTACAAAACGTCTGATAATCTCTCTATCCCAGAAATTATCATCAGCAATATCAGCACGTATGCTTTCAGCCACTGTCGATGTAGGTGTATCGCAGATAAAGGCTTTGATGTCTTGCTTAGAAAAATCAACATTTTCCCATTCTGCTTTACGATCATCCTCAGCTAAAACTTCTTCTGGTAAATTATCCCAAGCAAACACAGCAGCATTAGTTCCTGTACCCACACCGTATAGAACAAAATCAGTAAAACCACTGATACGTTTACAGGCACTCATCGCTGCGATCACATCCTGATATTCGCTGTAGCCATAGGTAGAGATATCACCCTCTGATTTACCAGTTCCTTGTGGATCATAAGCGAAGACATTGTAACCGTGTTCTATAAAAAAATCGAAAACTTCACCGGTTTTCAGACCATACTGCAAATGATCAGTATGGTGATCAGGGATGAAAATTACATTGGCTTTGGCTGGCCACTGCTTGGAGCGAAAATACAGACCGTTCAGAGTTGGTGCATCCTGATGCAGAGAAAAAGTAACAGCATCATGTGTGGGCAATAGATTATTAGCGAGCTCATCGTTGCTATCACGTTTAGCGGCAATCAATGAATTAGCGGTGCTGAATATACGCAACAAAGCCGTCACACAGAAAATGATGCAAGTTAGAATCAAAATCACAGCGAGTATTTTGAACAAACTATGCCTGGGTTTTACATTGTAATCATCAAATACATTCTGATACATATTCTCTGCCTAGTTCAAAGTCTTAGTGTATTATAACAGCATGACAGCAAAAGATACGTTGATTTTAGGCATTGAAACTTCCTGCGATGAAACCGCTGCTGCTATAGTTGCTGACGGTCATAAGGCCCTCTCTAATGTCATAGCTTCTTCAGCTGACATCCACCGCGAGTTCGGAGGTGTGGTACCTGAAATCGCTTCGCGCAATCATCTTTCTTCGATTATCCCTGTCATAGATCAAGCGCTAGTTGAAGCTGAAATTTCACTAACTGATATCGACGGTATAGCCGTTACCTATGGTCCGGGGCTAGTCGGCTCTCTATTAGTCGGAGTATCCGCTGCCAAGGCTTTGTCTTCTGCATTGGCTAAGCCCTTGATCAAGGTCCATCACTTAGCAGGCCACATAGCGGCTAACTATCTAGCTAATCCAAAATTGAGACCACCTTTTCTCGCCATAGTGATCTCTGGTGCTCACAGTCACATTGTGGAAGTGACAGACTACACTGAGTTCAAGATACTAGCTCGCACACGTGACGATGCTCCTGGTGAAGCCTTCGACAAAATCGCTCGTCAATTAGGTCTAGGTTATCCCGGCGGCCCCTTGATCGATAAACTGGCACAGAATGGAAGGTGTGACTATCTGAAACTACCGCATGTGCGTATCGAAGATAGTATGGATTTTTCTTTCTCAGGATTGAAGACAGCTACACTCAATCAGATAAATCATTTGCGCAGCAAAAATGAAGCTTTGCCGCTAGAAGATATCGCAGCCAGCTTTCAAACCGCTGTGATCGATACTCTCTTAGAGCACTTCAGCCAAGCTATAGATATGACTGGACATCGACAGATAACTATCGCTGGCGGTGTCTCTGCTAATTCCTATCTGCGTCAGGCTGCCTCTTCTCTCGCCGCAGAGAAGAACCTTGAACTGACCATCCCAGAATTGGTCTACTGCACAGATAATGCAGCGATGATCGCAGCCCAAGGTTTTTATCATTTTCGACAAAACGATTTTGCAGATAGCGATCTCAATGCCTTTGCAAATCTTGAGTTGGGACAATATCGTCCTCTTAGCGTTACTGGAGTTTGAGGCAAGCTAAATCACTGCAGGATCTTAAAATCTACCCGTCGATCCATAGCCGCCACCACGATCAGAACCAATGCTGCTGACATCATCATGAGCGACGAAATCGATTTTATGAAAGCTATTGAGCACCAATTGTGCAATACGCTCTCCTTTTTTGAGATAGACCGTACCGTAGGGATTACCCTGTTGATCGATATATACCTCTGAATTGCGTAAGTATTCGGGCAAAACTTCTAACAACTCAGCGGCTGTGCCACGCTCTAATAGATAGTCAGATAATTTGACGAGTTTATATTCACCGTTCAGTTTATTGATCAAATCACTATCTGCGATCAGACGATCGATCAGATGTGATTGTTGAAAACTATTTTGCATGATGATGCCGCATTCATGGCGATAGTCAGCATCGATTGTGCCGGGTGAATTAGGGATACGCAGATCAGTTTTCAATGACAGACCGCTACGTGGTCTAACTTGGAGCTCAGTTCCCTTAGGCAAAGCCAACTTAAAGCCGGTTTTGACTATCACAGTCTGACCAGGCAAAATAACACAATCTTCAGCTACTTTAACATCGCAGCCAGCAGCATCTACTGAGCCATACACAGGAACTTCTACGCTTTGGTCAGCCTCAAAATATACTTTCTGTTCAAAATCCATAATTCCTCCAACTATGGTTAAATAGTTTTCTCCAACTCTTGATACAGTCGATAGAATTTATCAGGTTCAACTTGTTCAGATCTCACTACTTCAGACAGTTGCAGATCGCGTAAAACAGTCTTGATCGCAGAAATAGAGTATTTTTTCTGCAAATTATTTAGCAATTTTTTGCGGCGCATTGCAAAGGACAATTTCAAAAAGGCTAAGAAACCTTGATCTAGCAGATATCTCTGCTCCATACTAGCACGTTGCTCAGGTAATGTTTTCAGCAATTTATGTTGGTCACGTGCAGTTAAAACGAGGACGGACGAAGTAACTTTCGGACGAGGATAAAAACAATTAGCTGGGACTTTGTAACATACACGAGCGACGCCGAAAAGATGAGTCAAAACTGAGCTAGTACCGTAGAGCTTTAAACCGGGATTAGCGAGCAAGCGATCTCCTGCTTCTTGTTGAACTAGCAGAACAATCTGTTGAGCATGTGGCAGTTGACAGAGCAATTGTTGAAAAATATCAGCTGTACAATAATAAGGGATGTTTGCCGCCACAGAGATCTTAGCTTCATCCGACAAATGTTCTGCCAAATTGAGATCACGTACATCAGCGTGGATCAACTCTAATCTTCCTGCAGCTATCTCTGTCGCAAAACGATCCTCGAGCACTTCTATCATCATTCTATCGATCTCTACTGCCACAACTCTGGCAGTAAATTTCAATAGCTGTTCAGTCAACGAACCTAAGCCTGGACCTATTTCCAAAACAACCTCTGGTTTACTATCCATACAAGCTGAAGCAATAGAATAGGCCGCTCGCTCATCGACCAAAAAGTTTTGACCGAGAGATTGTTTAGGATATAGATGATATTGTTCTAATAATTGTCTAGTAACTTGATAATCCATAGTCCCTCTCGCTCGATTTTAACAAAGATATTGACATCTGTAACTCTGTTAAGTTTAATTGTTTTAACATCTGTTAAGGATATTAGATATGGAATCCGTTCAACAAAATAAAGCATGGCACAATTGGGCCAATGAAATTTTTCTACTGCATCTCGGTGTATTTTTACTCGCAATAGGTATTCATTTCTTCAAATTTCCTAACCACTTCGTCATGGGTGGTGTCGCTGGTATGTCAGTCATTTTATCGCACTTATTCCCCAGCTTCTCTGCAGCGATTATGAATGCCATCCTCAACTTCACACTACTGGCCATCGGTTTTATTTTCTTCGGACGCAGTTTCGGTATCAAGACTACTTACACATCCATCCTATTAACTCTGCTTTTACCCGTGATGGAAAAAGTTATACCCGTAAAAGAAACCCTGACAGATCAACCAGTTCTAGAACTATTCTTCGCCTTTCTCCTACCCGCTGCTGGATCTGCCATTCTCTTCAATATTCAAGCATCGAGCGGCGGAACTGATATCATCGCAAAAATTATCAAAAAATATACTAGTTTAGATATCGGCAAAGCATTGCTTGCCACAGATGCTCTCTTCACACTCTCTACTTTCTTTGTATTCTCTTCGCAAACAGCCTTATTCTCCGTCGCCGGTCTGATGTGCAAGACCTTCATGGTTGACAGTTTTATCGAGGGATTCAATCGTGTTAAATCATTTACCATCGTGACCACCGAACCTGAAAAAGTTGGCGATTTCATCAAGAACAATCTTCATCGCTCAGCTACTTACATCACAGGACACGGCTTATTCAGCCAAAAGGAGTGCCAAGTCTTTGTCTGTGTAGTAAACCGTTATCAAGCTGTTAAATTGAGAAATTACATTAAGCAAGTCGATCCACACGCTTTCATATCCATCACCAGCACTTCTGAAATTATCGGCAAAGGATTCAGAAATGCACCTTGATCTGCAAGATAAATCAGCAATGAAAAAGCGTCTGACTAGACGCTTTTTTAGTTTTCATGTAAGTGACAGTAGGTCATTTAAGTTCTGACCAAGTCTCTCCCACTTTGACTTCAGCCTTGAGCGGGATAGTCAATTCATAAGCATGTTGCATCACTTCTTGAAGCAATTTTGAGACTTTTTCCGACTCTTCTTCAGGTGCAGTCAATATCAATTCGTCGTGCACCTGCAACAGCAGTTTGGCCTTTAATTTTTCTTTACGTATACGCTCAGTAATTTTGACCATGGCAATTTTAATCAGATCGGCAGCACTGCCTTGGATGGGCATATTCATAGCGGCTCGTTTGCCGAATTCACGTTGTTGATAGTTTCTACTCGCCAATTCAGGTATGTAACGTCTGCGTTTAAACATCGTCTCGACATAACCACGCTCTTTACCTTGTTCAGCTAAAGCATGTAAAAAGGGCATGACCTTAGGAAAATGCTGATTGTAGCCATCGATGTAGGATTGAGCGACTTTAGGAAATACTTTGAGATTTTGTGACAAACCAAAAGCCGATACACCGTAGACGATACTGAAATTCACTGTTTTGCCCACTGATCTCTGCTGACTTGTCACTTCAGCCTGTGATATACCAAAGATACCTGCAGCGGTCTCGGCGTGTATATCTTCATCTGAAATAAAAGCTTGTCTAAGATTTTCGTCACCAGAAAGATGAGCCAATAGTCGTAATTCGATCTGCGAATAATCTGAAGACAAAAGACAATGCCCCGAATCTGCCACAAACATTGAACGGATTAAATGAGCATTTTCTGAGCGAATTGGTATATTCTGCAAATTAGGATTAGAGCTTGAGAGTCTCCCGGTTGAAGTCAGCGTCTGATTGAACGATGTATGAATACGATCATCATTGTCTGCAACGTTCAATAAACCTTCGACAAAAGTAGAACGCAATTTACTGAGTTCACGATAATCTAGAATTAAACTCACCACAGGATGTTGATCATATAGTTGTTCTAAGACATTCGCCGCTGTGGAACGCTGACCGCCACTGGTCTTTTTTAATGGCTTGAGACCTAAATCATCGAACAAAAATTCCGCTAATTGCTTGGGCGAGTTCAGATTGAAATCTGACTTGGCGTAACTGTATATTTCTTGCCTGAGAGTTTCTTCTCGTTGTAGCAATTCCTGATTTACTTCTTCAGCTTTTTTACGATCAATCTTGATTCCAATCTGCTCCATTTCAGCTAAGATCGGAATCAAGGGCAACTCTATATCATTCAAGAGACTGAGCTGATCTCGTTCAGACAATTGTCGATACTGTTCATCGTAGAGTTCACTGGCTAAATTAGCTAAATTTACTAGATATAATTCGTCCTTAGCAATAGAAATCTCTTTGTTGAGTGCAGCAAAATAAGCGCGTTCAAAATCCCTGCACTCACTACTATTCAACAGATAAGCTAAGATGCTCAAATCCTGTGTTTTCAGAATATATGGAGATAAATTATAACGAACTAACAGATCTTTATAGCCGAAGGTTAAAACTTGGCATTTGGTTTTGGCTAATACCTCTAGCTGAGTGTCTGATACGATATCGGTCAACCAATAGCCTGCCTTACAATAAAAAACCACATGCTTTTCGTCGTACATGAGCACAACTTCTTTGGGGTTGAGTTCACAGAATCTTTGCCAACTATCTACTGCTGCTGGCAACTTAACTGCGGGCATCTGTTCCAGCGATAACTGTTCTGCTGAACGCAGACCAAAGCGATCGATCAAACTAATAAATTTTAGTTTTTGAAAAATATCGAGGAGTTCTGCTCTATCGATCTCTTTTCGCCCCAAATCTTGCAGAGAGATTGGCAATGGCATATCAGTGACAATGGTAGCTAGTTCACGAGATAAAAAAGCCATCTCACGATCATCAGCTAGTTTCTGTTGAGTAGAGCCCTTGATCTCTGAAAGGTGCTCATAGATACCCTCTAGATCACCGTATTCCTGTAAAAGTTTAGTGGCAGTTTTTTCACCCACTCCTTTAACACCAGGAATATTATCGGAACTATCACCCATAAGAGCTTTAAGATCAATGAGTTGTGATGGATTGATACCATATTTTTCGTAAAATTTAGCGCTGTCGAAATAAGTTACTGTGCTACCCTGCTTATTGGTGCTCGGATACACCACTGAAATCTGATCTTGAATGAGCTGAAAACTATCTCGATCACCAGTCAAGATCGCTACTTCATAGCCAGCATCTTTAGCAGCAGTAGCATAAGATCCGATCACATCGTCTGCTTCATAGCCGCTGCTGGTGAGGATGGATATATTCATCGCCGCCAGAATTCTTTTGGCCCAGGGCAATTGCACCGCTAGATCCTCAGCCATACCACTGCGCTGAGCTTTGTATTCTTTAAAACGCTGGTGGCGGAATGTCGGTTCAGGTAAATCAAAGGCAACAGCGAAAATATCAGGCTTTAACTCTTTAGAAAAACGTTCAATAATATTGATAAAAGTGAGCAATGCCGCCGTCGGCGTACCGTCAACAGCCGTCAATCTTTGGTTTTTAGTAGCGTAATAAGCACGATTTAATAGACTATTGCCGTCGACTAAGAGCAATTTCATATCTCACCTACATGGACACATTATCTAAATAATATGCTGATAAAATCACGGAAATAGAAATATACTACAGCTGCAATTACACTGATGATACCTAAAATAGTTCCCAGTGACATGATGGTGACTTGAGCACCATAACCTAATTCTTTAATCTCTTTATCTTTGACTTTCTTAACCATATCAATCCTGTAATTTACTTGCTGAAGCTAGCACACTGCCACCTATATCGGCTGCTCCACCAGCTGCATCTTCTAAAACGACTGCGACGGCATAGGGATGATCGCGATCGACGTTAAAACCAGCGAACAATGAATTGGTTACGATCTCACCATCTTCACGTTGATATTCAGCGGTTCCGGTTTTACCTGCTACCTCTATGCCATAACCCTGTGCACCTGTTGCCGTACCGTATTGAACAGCTGCTCGCATACCGTCTTCAATGATTTGACACACTTCTGGTGAAGTTACCTCACGCAGTACACGTGGCTTCAGATACTGATACCCACGTTGCATTGGATTTATCATGTATTTTATCACATGTGGCTTCATCATTTGCCCTTGATTGGCTATGGTAGCTGCCATCATGCTCAGATGTAAAGGCGTCACAGTTAAGGTCGTCTCGGCATTGGGTTGACCTACAGATTGCCAACTCAAGCTGTATACATCGTCGCTCTGCATGGCAAACTGTGATTCATTTACATAGAGCCTATCTAATTCATATTGCTGATTAAAGCCAAAACTCTCAGCGCCAGATTGTAATTCTTCTGCTCCTATATCGACACTGATTTGCCCGAAAAAGTGGTTGCAAGAATAAGCGTAAGCATCAATTATACCTATATCACCGTGACCGCTTTCACCACGATTTTCAAACACGCTTCCTTCACCGAATAGAGGTTCTGTACCTTTGCAATAAACTGTTTTATCAGGATCATATTGATCGCTGGTAATCCACGACATACCAGTGACGATCTTAAAAGTAGAGCCAGGTTTGTACTCAGCTAAAAGAGCTCGGTTAAATAGGCCAGTATCAGGTATATCCTCATAAGCTACGACATTTTCTGGCACAGTGCTGGGAGAACTGACCATACAGACAATTGCTCCTGTCTGGTAATTGATCACTACTACAGATCCACGATGATCACCCAATAAGCGATACGCCTGTTTGGATAGTTCACTGTCGATGGTCAAGATTATGTCATCGCCTACCAATCCATTACCTGTCAAATCGAAGAGCAATTGATATGGCAGAGGTCTTCTGTGACCAGTAAGGCTGTCTTGATACACAGTCTCGATGGTGTTAGAGATATTCTGAGTATAATCACCCACCAAATGCATAGTGGCCTCAGCTAATTCGCGATCTTCGCTGTAGTGACGCTGCTTATCGCTGCTGTAAGCTAACTTGATGTTATCTGCCGTATAGATAGTTCCTGCAAAAGCGAAGCGTTCAGCCAGTGCTTGTTTGCTTTCACCAAAACTATTCAAGAGTATCTTTTGACTTTTATATTGATGGTAACTGACACCGCCGAGCAAGCCCAACGAGATGACCAAGAATAAAACTAAAATAATCTTGAGATTACGCAATAATTGCTTCATCTGCGAACTCCTCTCTGCTGTGGTATAGGACGTTGTGGTTTCATACCAATTGAACGCGATTTTTGTCGGGACTGATTGACTGCTGGTTTGGCTTGCTGGATAATCTCTGTTTCGTAAGCTCCACGCTCACGTCTACCATACAATCCCAGGAGAAGACCTGCCATCAACCATTTAGCCAACATAGAGCTACCTCCTTTAGCAATAAATGGTAGAGTAGCACCAGTTAGAGGAATTAATCCTGTGACACCGCCGATGACGACAGCCGCTTCCATGAAGAAATAGCTAGCCATACCCAAGGTTAATGAAGAGGTGAAACCATCGCGCACACCAGGTACAGCTGTAGCTCCTCGCAACCAAATAGTCACAAAAATCAATACTAATCCCAGAGCCAGGATCAACCCCATCTCTTCTGTGATCGCAGCGAAGACCATATCCGAAGAGTAGAGTGGAATTGCACGCGGATTACCATGAGATAATCCCCTTCCAATTAAACCTCCTCTCGCCATCGCTTGAAGAGCACGTATAATCTGCTCATTGTTAGCATTGACCTCTGTCCACAGGGATGTCCAACCGTAGATACGTCTCTGCACGTAACCCATAGTGTGATAGGCAACTACGAAGATGGCTGAACCACCTGCTAGTATAGAGATGGTCTTCAGATATTCTGATGTCATAGCGAAATAGACGATTATGGTCACTGGCAATAGTATCATCATCGAACCCAGATCCGGCAGTATCATAATCAAAGCGAAGTTGACCGCTGCCCAAAAGGCAAAGAATATCTGTATTTTGAAAGTAGGCCTATTCTTGAAGAACAGTGCCAACACAATCAAATAACTTATCTTCGCGAATTCAGTCAACTGAATGCTCAGGCCTCCAGGCAATCTTATCCACAGGCCTGCACCCCACTCAGCTGAACCACGTCCCAGGACAAAAGTTACGATATACAGTGCTGGCGTAATGACCAGACAAGCTGGCGCTAAATATTCAAGCCAACGTGTACGCGTCACAATACGTACGACCAATGGCAGCAGCAACATGCCGACCAGTGCTACTCCACCTTGTACGATGAAATCACGTCTCACATATTGCAACATCTCTAAATCTGACCAATCATCAGGCTGTATACGTCCAACAAAAGCAAAACGAGTCTGAATAACTAGTCCAACACCCGCCAACAATGCAAAACAGGTGAACAATGTCCGATCAAAATTTCCCACTAAACGCGGTGCCATGGTGTATATCAACATAGCTATGACAACGAAGCCACCAAGTATACCTGCTGCAAGTGGCAATAAACTGATGAAATTCTTTGGTATGAGCAAGACTACAGCTAAACTAGCTAAGACATAGAAATTAACAAATATACTCCAGATATCACGTGTACGTAACGGCATCTCATAATTAGTACCTTGTGCTGCTTCGACCCAAGATCCCTCATAATTGAACCCAGCTGACTTAGCTGCACTCCGCTCATCGATAAACACCAAACTCATAGTACCCAAGGTGATCACATCTTCATTTTTCAAACACACTGGTTCAGTGACCTTGCGTTTGTTGCGCACTACCTGAGATTTGCTGTTAGCTGGTCGCAAGTACCAGTGACCATCATAGAGATAGATCAGTGCATGACGATACTTTATGAAACTATCACGTATACGTATATCAGAAGATTTTGAACTACCTATCAAGGTTGTGTGATAGAGTTTGAAAGTCTGTACAACTCCATCATTATTGGCAGATTGAGCCAACAAAAAGTAGCCATTAGCAGGTTTTAGGTGACGAGTGATGCGCTCTCGTAAAACTATAAAAGTACGCCGCGCCAAAATTATAGCTGCAGCTACGTACAAGGGTGCTAAAAAATAACGTAAAATATAGGCGATATAGTTAGGATCTAGCCAATTATTTAAATTGAACATTGTTCCTCCATCGCTTGTCGACGTAATTGTCCGCAAGCAGCTTCAATGTCTTTACCCATGGATTTACGAATAGTTACGGCATAGCCGTCACGCTCTAAAATCTGCTTGAATCTATCTGCTACTTGTTGTGGACTGCGTGAAAAAGTTTTTCCCGGCACGGGGTTTGCTGGGATCAAATTGATATGACCTCGATGATTTTTGAGCAGAGAAGATAATTGTCGTGCCTGTTCTTCACTGTCGTTAATACCGTGGAACAAGGCGTATTCATAGGTAACTCTCCTGCCCGTAACCTCAAAATAATCATCGACGGCTCGCAGTACTTTGTCGATATCATATTGTTTTGCAACTGGCATCAATTGTTCGCGTATCTGTTGATTAGATGCATGCAAAGACAGCGATAAAGTCACAGGCATCTTCTCTTCAGCGAAGCGGTAGATCATCGGTACTACTCCGCAGGTCGACAGAGAAATCTTACGCAGACTAATATTCAGTCCATCAGGATGATTTACTTGACGTAAGAATTTAACAGTATTCTGATAATTATCGAGAGGTTCACCGATGCCCATCAAGACAATATTGCTGATCCTAATTTTCTCAGAACGTTGAATGGTCGTGACTTGGGCAAGTAATTCACCTGAAGTGAGATTGCGTATCAAGCCTAGAGGAGCAGACGCACAAAAGTCACATCCCATACGACAACCTACTTGAGTTGTCAGACATAAAGTAGTCCCATAATCATAGTGCATCAGAACAGCTTCAATGATCTGGCGATCAGCTAACAAAAATAAAAATTTTGCCACAGGATCAAGCTGAGAACGGATAACGCTCAAAGTCTTAATTGGTTCAAAGTTAAATTCTGCAGCTAAAGTCTTACGTAATTCCTTGCTGAGATCAGTCAGTTCTTCAGCACTTTTAACACCTACATTCTGCCATTTGAAAATTTGTTTAGCACGAAATTTAGGCAAATCTTGTCTTGTGCACCACTGTTGCCAATCTGTCAGATCAAAGTCATAAAAGTTTTTATTTAGCTTGCTCATTTTTCCTCGCAACCTGTACAAAAAAGCCATCTACCGGCAAACGATCAGGTCGTAAAAATACTCTTCCTAAATCTAAATTTAACCCCTCATCACTATATTTGACTAATTCATTATTCAATTTATCAGGTAGAAGACCAGTGAGTGATACGGGTTCAAAATCTGTATCAGCCAACAATCTATCGGCAATTAATTGATTTTCCGAAGGGTTAATGGTGCAGGTAGCATACAACAATATACCACCATCTACCAACAATTTTTTAGCAGCTTCGATCAAGTCTAATTGTAGTTTAGGAAAAGTCTGTACTTGATCATAAGTCAATCTATGTTTGATCTCTGGCTTATGTCCTACCACACCGAGACCACTACAGGGGGCATCGATCAAAACAGCATCAAAATTATCTGCAATAAATTCAGTTGTTGCTGTAAATAATATATCGCTTACTTGGAGATCTACATTGTACTTTGCAATATTATCCAACAAAAGTTGTCTACGGTGCTGATTTGGTTCGTTAGCATAGATATCTGCATAAGGCAAATTCCAAGCTAGATCGATGGATTTGCCACCGACACCGGCACAGAGATCCAAAATTCTCAAGTGATTATTCGACTCAGAATAGTAAGCTTCCATTATCGCTGCCGGCAACATCGCAGCTTCATCTTGAATATAGAACCAGCCATCAGCATAACCTTCGAGATTAGATAAGACAGTACCGTTTAATTTAAGCCTTAGGGAATCAGGGAAATAAGTATCTTCCTCGACTTCTACTCCCTGCTCGCGCCAGCTCTGCAACAAACCTGCTTTTTTCGCCAAAGCCTTAGGGCTGAGTTTGACGGTCAAATATTGACGATGTCTGAGATAACTAGTTGCAATTTCAATAGCATCGGCACTATACCACTTACGTAAAAGGCCAAATAATTCACTGTTCATACCATATCGCAGATGTTCCTGACGACGATTTAGTTCTGGCTCATTTACATTACGTAACACGGCATTGACTAAGCCTTTAGCATAATTGAGCTGAAAATCGTGACATAATTTCACGCTCTCTGATACCGCAACAGGCTTAGGAATGGCATAAGATTTAAGTATCTGCCAGACACCTAGTCTGAGTATGGTGCGCACCATTGGTTCTAAACGCAATAGCGGTTTTTTTAGATTGGCTTCTAAACAAAAATCCAAATAGGTCAGATAATCTATAGTGCCATATACCATAGCAGTGATCTGCGCACGCTCTTGTGCTGTGGCAGCGGCATTTTGCAGTTGCCAATTCAGAACTTCTTGAGAATTCTCACCGAACTCTAAAATGGAGCATAGTATTTCACAAGCAATATAACGAGAACTGACGTTTGAAGATTTTTTCGAGCTCATACAAAGATTGTTCCCAGATGGTAGTTATGGGCGACTTCGCTAGCCGCTTGCAGTTGTTTTCCTGCGGGTTGCAAGAGATCTACTATCAGTGCTCCTTCTCCACATTTGATCACCAAGTGCTTGCGGTTATCCACAATTTCTCCGGAATTTCCCGTCCATTGTTGGCCACTAACTCTGGTCTTAAGAATCTTTATTTTCTTATTTTGATAAAAGGCAAATGCTCCTGGTTGTGGTGATAGAGCACGCACTTGATTGTGGATATCTAAGGCACTTCTCTGCCATAAAATCGGACAATCATCGTTGGTGATGCGTGCTGCATGAGTAGCCTCACCTAAACTGGCCTGCTCTGTAGCCTCTACACCTGAATCGAAGAAGACTGGTAAAAACTCAAGCAATAGATCGCTCGCCACTTCAGATAGACGTGATAACAAATCCTCTGCTGTCTCAGCAGGATCTATGATCAGTTCTCGCTGACAATAAACATCTCCCGTATCACAGCCGACATCCATGTGCATAATACTGATACCAGTCACTGCATCACCATTCATAATAGAACGCTGTACTGGTGCTGCACCACGATAAGCTGGCAAGAGTGAGGCATGTAGATTGATGCAACCTCTATGTGGTAAATTCAATAGTTCTGAGCGAAAAATCTGACCGTAGGCCGCTGTGATCAAAAGATCAGGAGCGTAGCTGGCGATTTGCTTTAAGGAATCTTTAGTATTAACTTTTTCTGGCTGCAATACAGGTATATTCAATGATTCCGCCACAACTTTTACTGGTGGGGCAGTGATAATTTTCTTCCTGCCGACAGGTTTATCTGGCTGAGTCAAGACAGCTACAACATTATAATCATCAGCAACTAATGCTCGCAGTGCTGGCACGGCAAATTCTGGCGTACCTGCAAAAATAATACGTTCTTTACGCATGCTAAAATCCTAAACTATGTCTTTCCTCTGGTGAGATGAACTGGATTTCTTGTTCGACAACACGATAGAGATCTTCTGGTACTCTGTTATAGAACATCACACCGTTCAAGTGATCTGTTTCGTGGCATATACAAGCAGCTTGCAAACCCTTACCGCACAGACGCTGACGCTGACCTTCCAGATCGCTATATTCTACTATCACCTCATATGGACGATAGACATTGCCATAAATGCCAGGTACCGATAAACAACCTTCTGCTTCATACTGACAACCACGCTTAGCGATGATCTCCGGATTGATCAATACATAGTCTTTATCATCTTCAACTCGTGCTATATCCTCAGAAAACAATTCAACATTGGTATCACCCGGTGCAGTCTGTTTTGCCAAAGCCAATTTCTCATCTTGATAGTTAAGCTTTAATTCAGCTGGCTGATCGCACTCTTCGACATCTAAGGCACAAGCATTCATGGTAAAAATACGCCGTAAGATCCCTAATTGCGGAGCAGCTAGTCCAACTCCATTGGCTTCGTGCATGGTCTCTAACATGTCCTCAGCTAAAGTTTTCAAATCAGAATCAAATTTAACTTGCAGACGTGCTTTGCGTTTTAATACATCATCTGGTTCTACTACTATTTTTCTCTTTGCCATATTGACTCCTTGTTACTATTACTAATTACAGGCAATCATCATTGATCTGGCAGGTCAGATAATAATCGCCACGACGTGGTAAATCTATCACTTGACTGAGTAACCAATTCAATTCGGCTATTTTTTCTGCCTTGAGGACTATACGCTGACGCCAGCGTTTATTCAAGCGATTTAACGGTGCTTCAGCGGCACCAAAATTTTTGATTGCCAGCTGATTGCGTTCAATTGTTTTATCTAACCATTCAGCTAGAGACAGACTGGACGAGACTACTTCTTCTCTTTGTGATCCCACCAACATTATCACACCTAAATTGGTAAAAGGCGGATAGTCGAATACCCTTCTTCTCTCGAGTTCTGCTCCATAAAATCCTATATAATCCTGATCCACAGCATATTTCAATGCATAATTATGTCTATCTCTGGTTTGTACATATACTCTGCCACGCTGTTCAGCGCGGCCAGATCTACCTGCAGCTTGAGTGATCAATTGAAAGCCTTTTTCGGCTGCACGATAACTTTGACCGATCAACAAATCATCTGCTGATGTGATCCCTACCACTGTCACAGACGGAAAATCATGACCTTTAGCGATCATCTGAGTGCCGAGCAAGCAGTCGGCTTCGCCGTCAGCAAAAGCACGCAGAATAGTGGCATGGTCACCGCGTCCAGTAGTAGTATCCTTATCCATGCGTAGAATTTTACGCTCGGGGAATAATCTGATAAATTCACTTTCTATAGCTTGCGTGCCAGCACCGTTCTCAAGCAATTCAGCACTACCACAATATGGACATTGCTTGGGTATTGGAGATACACTTCCGCAATAATGACAAATCAACATTTTCTGTCCTTTATTATGTTGATTATTGTGTTGCTTGAGTGCTACATCACAATTTTCACATAAAATACTTTTGCCGCAATGTTGACAATAAGTCACCTGTGATCGGCCACGACGATTGTGGAAAAGTATGGCCTGCTCTCCTCTTGCAAAGGCTGCCTGCAATGCTTCGAGCAATGGATCTGAAAATATATTAGAACGTAAGTTCAAACCATTACATTCAATGATATTCACTTCTGGCATGCATCTACCGTGGACTCTTTCGGGTAGTTCCAATAAAATGCTCTTCCCTGCCTCACAGCGATGACGAGTAGTTACCTTAGGTGTTGCTGAACCCAGCAACAAAATGCTCTGATTGAAATGACTTCTCAGTCTAGCTATCTCTGCGGCATCGTAACGTGGAGATAGATCTGAGATATAGCAATCTTCTTGCTCTTCGTCGATAATGATCAAACCGACATTTGCCAGAGGAGCAAAAACAGCTGAACGAGCACCTACAACTAATTTTTTGTGACCGCTGGCAATACTGTTCCATTGTTCATAGCGCTCAGTCGCTGTGAGACGACTGTGTAAAATAGCCGCGCCGTCGCCGAAACGATTGACTATTCTACCTGTCATCAGAGGTGTCAAGGAAATCTCTGGTACCAATATGATGACTTCTCGACCAGCTTGCAAAACCTGTTCTGCTAATTGTAGGTATACTTCTGTTTTGCCGCTACCGGTAACTCCTTGTAAGAGGAACTCCGATTGCACCCCTCGATTGAAATCAGCCAATACCCGGTCTATCACTGTTTTTTGATCTTTAGTTAATTCTTTGACTTCAGCTTCTCGCCACGGCATAGCTTGTGTCATCAAACGTTTAACAGGTCTACGAAAAATCTCTATATAGCCGTTTTTCGCCAAGCGTGTGATCACATTAGTATTAACTGAGCAGGAATTACTGATCTCCTGTAGACTACAGCATTCATAGCTCAATAACATCTCCAAAACCCGTATTTGATTGAGCGAGCGAAAGGCACCTTCCGCCAACATCTCACTGACCATGGCCGGATCATTCAGACGAGCATAACGTTCACTTTTCGACTTAACTGCGAGGACTGCCGCTGGTGCGATGGTGCGTAAAGCTTGACCGGTCGAACAAAAATATCGCCTGCGCATTTCTAGAGCCAACTTCAACTGTTCGCGATTATATACTGGCTCAGGTTTTACTAGATCAAGTATCTCCTTGTATTCGATATCTGTTAAGTCATCTGTATCTTTGACTATCTCTGTGACAACTGCTTGCATACGCCTGTTAGCTGGACCAAAAGGCACTTTGACGACATGGCCAGGCTGTAGATCCCACAACTGCTCATCGAATCGATAAGTATAATTGTGATCATACTTACGCGTAGAATCAGTCAATAAAACATGTGCGTACGCCAAGAAACTACCTCCCAGATCTTATAATAACGAAAAGAGATCGATCTGTGCTGTTTCTGGCAAGTCTTTCAATACACCTGATACCTGCAGAGCATCTATGGTAGCTTTTCCTAGACCAGCCCGACGCTGCAAGATCTCACAATTAGGTATCTCTCCCTCTTCTCTAGCTCGGACGATGGCTTCAGCGATACTGGCACTGATACCGGGAATAGTAGATAGAGGTGGACGTATCCAACCTGGCTCAGGTGAATAAAATTCAGTTGCTCTTGACTCAAACAAATCTAGCGGCAAGAAATTGATTCCTCGATGCTGCATCTCTTCCACTAACTCGAGCACAAAGAATTTTTTCTGGTCTGGCTTAGACATTTTCTTAAAATCCTTGCGTTGTTCCTGACGCTTGATACGGATCTTATCGGGAGATAGACACATCTCATCGCTGCTAAAATCATTGACTGCACGGATGGTAAAAAAGGCACAGTAATAACTTTCTGGATGATAAACTTTGAACCAGGCAATTTGTAGGGCTGACATTATGTATGCCACGGCATGAGCTTTGGGGAACATATACTTGATCTTCTTACAGCTTTCGATATACCAATCATCTACATTATGATCACGCATCATCTGCTCATGTTCAGCGGAAAGACCCTTGCCCTTACGCACCTTCTCCATGATGTCAAAAGCTGCTTTTTTCGGCAGACCACGATAGATCAAGTAAGTCATGATACTATCACGACAACCGATAACTTCATTGATGGTACAAGTCCCATTGCGGATCAACTCCTGCGCATTGCCTGACCAGACATCAGTACCATGAGAGAGTCCCGACAACTGTACTAAGTCATAAAACCGCTGAGGTTTTGTCTCTGAAATCATCTCACGCGCCATAAAAGTTCCTAGCTCAGGCAAACCGATAGTAGCTGAACCAATAGTAGATTCCTCAGGATCGATGCCGATGGCTGCAGTAGATTTGAACAATTCCATCACTTTGGGATCTGGAATGGGTATATCAGCTATGTTCACACCCGTCTGGTCACCTAACATCTTCAACATACTAGGATTATCATGGCCGAGAACATCCAACTTTAGGATGGTGTCGTGCATGGCGTTAAAGTCAAAATGAGTTGTTATGATACCACTATCTCTTTTGTCAGCTGGATGTTGTATTGGTGTGAAATCATAGATCTCGCGTTCTTTTGGCACGACGACTATTCCGCCTGGATGTTGACCTGTGGTACGTTTGATACCTTGAAGACCGTGAGCGAGACGTTTGATCTCTGTACCACCCCAATGCTGCTGAGTACGCTCTGTATAATCACGCACCATGGCTACGGAGTTTTTCTCAGCATAACCACTGATAGTGCCTGCACGATAAGTATGAGATTTGCCGAACATATCTTCGATAAATCTGTGTGCAGTCGCTTGGTAAAAGCCAGAAAAATTTAAATCTATATCTGGTTGTTTGTCGCCGTCAAAACCTAGGAAGGTTTCAAAGGGGATATCCTGTCCCTCACGCTTGAGGTCCGCTCCGCAATGAGGACATTTCTTTGCTGGCAGATCAAAACCCGAACCATAAGTACCAGATTCATCTGCTTCAAAGTAGTGACATTGAGGACATATGTAATGTGGTAACAGCGGGTTGACTTCGGTGATGCCACAGAGAGTTGCTACCAGCGATGATCCCACCGAACCACGTGAGCCGACTACATAACCATCGTCATTGCTCTGTTTGACTAGTTTGTGCGCGATGTAGTACATGATGGCAAAACCATTGTCGATGATGGAAGAAAGTTCTCGCTTGACTCTCGCTTCTACAATATCTGGCAGCACACCGTCACGCCCATATATTTGATGGGCTGTAGCCATAGTCAAATCTTCGATTTCCCGTGCTGCACTGCTTATGATGGGAGGAAATGATCCATCGGGAAAAGGTTTCATATTCTTCTGTACCCGTGCCGCTATAGCCTGTGGATTGGATAAAATAACTTGATCGCACTGTTCAGATGGCAAGTAAGCAAACTCACGGTACATCTCGTCAGTTGTGCGGAAATACAGATCAGGCGAATCATCCGCATCATCAAAATTCATATCAGTCAAAAGTATGCGGCGATAGACATCGTCCTCAGGTTCTAAAAAGTGAGAATCTGAGGTCGCACATACTGGTCGATCAACCAACTCACCGAGTTTTATTACCAAACGATTCAGATTTTGCAGGTCAATGTCATTGGCGACACCACTACCTTCTGTACGAGTTAAAAAGCGATTATTACCTAGTGGCTGCACTTCCAGATAATCATAAAATTGTGCAACACGCTTTAATCTTTCATCGTCTAATAGCTGACAAGCTTTGGCATAATCGCTGCCAGCACGTTGGTAGGCATCGAGGATGCTCATGAACACTTCGCCGTATACACAAGCAGCCCCCACGATGATGCCAGCCCCAAAATATTTGAGGATAGAACGCGGTGTGCGTGGTTTGTAATAGAAATACTTGAGGTGAGCATCAGAGACCATACGATAAAGATTGTATAGACCGAGATTATCCTCAGCTAACAGAATGATGTGATTAGTACGCTTCTTCTCATCTCTAAGCTGATTAAATGATTTCCAATCAACTAATTTATTTAGTTGCACCAGAGGAGTATTCAATTGAATGCCCCACTCTGCACAATTTTTGACAAAACAAGTAAGTATGGAAGACTTGTCGGTTAGTTCATCAGATACGCTTGCATGGTCAGCTAAAACTTGCCAATCGATGACAGCTGGATTGAATTTGATAGTAGGAGCATTGTCAGCGATGCGAAAACCCTCGTAACGCAAATAATTGAGCTTGCTGAGACCACCCGCAATAATAACGGGTTTAGATGCGATGTCAGACTGAATACTGTATAAAACATCGACGACCTCTGGGTTGTTAGCGATGTCTTCTTGCGTCTCACCGCTATGTAATCTCTCACAGATAGCTTCTGCTTCTGCTTGACTACGCAATCTATAACTATCGTGAGTAATCGAAGCTTTGAGTTCATCTATACCATCGTCGCTTCTATTATCAGCTGACAGAAATAATTTCAATTTTTCCGCAGAAAGCTTGTAGAGATCTACACTGCTAACTGCACCGCGAGCTGGTCTAGAACCACAGGTATGTATATCTAATAAAACTAGTCCCTCGCTGAGATCGACTTCCTCACAAAGATAGGAGATGCAATCTAGACCGTCATCTAATAAATAGGCTTCAACACCGTAGATTAATTTGAGTTCGCCACCATTTTTATTGATTTTCGCCACAGCATTAGCAGCCTCAGGGAATCCTTGTACTACGCCGTGATCTGTCAAGGCAATGGCATGATGTCCAAATTCATGCGCTCTAGTAATAATACGCGCAGGATCAGATATGGCATCCTTAGCTGACATTTTGGAGTGAATATGTAATTCTACACGCTTATCGGCATAAGTATCCTGTCGCTTCTGCGGTTTTACTGCTCGCTCAATACAGGTAACTTTTGCTTGGTAATCATTTGTGAAACGATGGTCGAAACTTATATCAGCAGTTATCTGTAGGTACTGATTTTTGATCTTTTCTTCTAACTCTTGCCCAGTCTCTGGATCAACGAAGAGAACACATTCGATGGAGCCAGTCATATCAGTTACTGCAAACTTGATCATCTGGTTGCCTGAACGTAGATTACGGCTCTCAAAATCGAAAACCTGACCTTTGAATAGTGCTCGATCAGTTTCATTATCGATATCACTAATAGATATAAGAGGTAACTCTTTGCCAGTTCGGCCCCAAATAACCTGATCACTGTTACGGTTTTTGACGCGTTTATACTTGTTTTTAATCGGCTGAATAGGCTCAGTATGATGATGGTGATGGCAACATTGATGTTCAGCTAGAACTGTCTCTCTGGTATCGGCGAGGAGGTTGATAGTACGCTCCAAACGTTCTTCGAGTTCAGCTTCATCACTGACCAATTTAAGCTCGAGATCTAGAGGTGCATATTGTCGCCAAAAACTATGTATCCAACTTTTCTTGTTCTCGATAATCTGTTCAGTTCCTGTGGGCAGCTGACAGATTAATTCCATATTTTCGGTGATCGAATACTGTGTATTCTGTAAAACTGTAGCTAAGAGACTTTGGTTTTTATCGGCATGACGCAATAACCACTGGGGTATGCCAGCGATGAATGTATCGTAGTCTATCTCTGTATCCTCGTGATATTGCTTGATGATGACTTCAGAAATTTGCAGATGGTTTTCCAACAATTGCTCTATGCCTATCTGCAGACCTAGATCGAGGATATGAGGAGTCACTAAGTGCACTACTAAACAACCCTCTGCTAGACATTGCATCTTGCATATTTTTACAGTAGATAAGCTCTGTAAATCTACATCAGCTAATTCAGACTCAGCTAATAAATATTTAAGAAATTCTACGAGACTATTATTCATGCTCCTGAATGATTTTATCTATCTCACTTGCCAAAGCAGGTAAGGCATTCTCTTCATCGACTCTGCTGATCACTTCACCCTTTTTGAAGATTAAGTAATTACCGCGTCCACCGGCGATACCGATATCGGCTTCCTTAGCTTCACCAGGACCGTTGACAGGACAACCCATAACTGCAACTTTAATCGGTTGTTTGACATCAGCGATCAAATCCTCTACTTGTTCTGCCAGTTGCTGTAATTGCACCTGTGTACGACCACAAGTAGGACAACTGATCAAGAGAGCACCTTTGTCGCGTAGATTGAGCGATTTCAAGATATCATAGGCCACCTGAATTTCATGCACAGGATCAGCGGTCAGAGAAACACGTATAGTATCACCTATACCCTCGGCGAGCAATGTACCGATACCCACCGCAGATCGCACAGTTCCCTGCTTGAGAGTTCCGGCCTCAGTAACTCCTAAGTGCAGAGGTAGATCAGTCATATCTGCGAGTTTACGATAAGTTTTAATTGTCAACATCGGGTCAGATACCTTGACAGAGACTACGATGTCTTGAAAGCCTGTACTCTGCAAAGTATCGACGGCCTTAAGTGCTGAAGCACAAAGAGCGTCTTCATTGATACCACCGAACTTATCTCTGATCTCTGCCTCTAGAGAACCTGCATTTACACCGACACGAATGGGTATACCAGCATTACCACAGGCTTCCGCCACTGCCTGCACACGTTCAATAGAACCGATATTGCCGGGATTGATACGCAGGGCCGAGACACCAGCCTCAACTGCTAATAGAGCCAACTTATACTGGAAATGTATGTCGGCGACTATCGGTAAAGGACTCTTAGCACAAATCTCATGTAAGGCTTGAGCAGCCCGTACGTCTAAAACCGCTAAACGTGTTATCTCACAACCGGCGTCAGCTAGTTCATTTATCTGTTGTAAAGTCGCCTCGACATCAGTAGTGGGCGTATTATTCATAGATTGGACAACTATGGGTGCATCGCCACCAATTAATACTGAACCAACTTTTACTTGTTTTGATCTACGGCGCATCATGCAATTAACCTTGTCACATCTAGATATATTACATAAGCTGCCAGAGCTATCATCAGTACAAAGCCAGCCAAAACCACAGCTTGCTTAAATTTAGGCGGCAAGTCGCGACGGATAATCGCTTCAATCAGAATCACTGACAAAAGGTGTCCATCCAACGGTGGTATGGGCAATAGATTAGTGAAGCCAATAGCTGTAGATAAAAGCACAAAAATCATCAATAAACGATACATGACGATGGCAAAACCACCGCCTGCCTCCACCGACTGATCGACTAAATTGACAATCCCTATAGGACCAGCTAGGCCATCCTTTGCTGCGATCTCTCCTCTGATCATCATGGCTAGACCATGTATAGTCGAGCGCACAATAGACAGAGGATAGTAAAAGCTTTCATGGATAACTGTGCCAAAAGATTTATCTTGAGCAAAAGAAATACCCAGCGGAGTTTCGCCACTCAGATTATCGAAATGCAAGTCGACGATATCACCATTGCTTTTCTCAATTTTTAAGTCTGCACTGCTAGGATCACTGATCATCTTAGCAGTCGATAGATCGAGTATGGTATTAAGTTTATAACCATTGTATGAAAGGACTTGATCGCCCACTTCTATCTGCGCTTGTTCTGCACGGCTACCAGGCACTAATTCGGCGACCTGAGTAGTAGTGACGCCGTAACATACAACGATGATAGCGGTTGCGATAAAGGCAGATATAAAGTTGACCATAGGCCCCATCGCGATGACGATGGCACGAGCCCAGCGAGGACGACGATAAAATAATCCCGGATCATCCTCAGCTATCACTTCACCATCAACATTAGCTCGCTCTTCTTCTTCATCTGCTTCACCGTGAAAAGCAACAGATGCACCTATCGGCAAAAGACGCCATGTGTATTCGATGCCATCTTTACCGCGTCGCGAAAAGAGTTTAGGCCCCATAAATATATTGAATGACTTGATTCTAAAGCCCAATAAGCGACCAGCTATAAAATGACCACTTTCATGGATGATCATAATCAAACTGAGGATAATAATTCCAATTAAAATTCCCATATTCACCTATACTAATATCTAGCTGAGTAAAAGTTTGGCACTTTGTCTAGCTAAAACATCAGCTTCTATCACATCATTTAAGTCTAAATTTTCACACTTAACCTGATCACTCAGCTCATCCATAACTTGTTCAATAATTTCAGTAATACGTAGGAAGCAGATCTCAGCGTCAAGGAATGCCTGCACTGCTATCTCATTGGCAGCATTCATAATACAAGGCATTGTTCCACCTATTTTAATAGCTTCTGTAGCTAAACGCAAAGCTGGAAACTTAACGAAATCAGGCTTAAGAAACTCTAAATTTTGAGCGAAGATGTCTAATGGTGGCACCGGCAATTCCTGACGTAAAGGCCAAGTGAGTGCTAGCTGTATAGGCAGATACATATCTGGTACGCCTAATTGCGCTATCACACCGCCATCTGCAAATTCAACTGCTGAATGCATGATGCTCTGAGGATGAACAATCACTTCTACTTGATCTGGCCTTACTGAGAATAGATGACAGGCTTCTATCAGCTCTAAACCTTTATTCATCATCGTGGCAGAATCGATGGTGATCTTTGAACCCATAGCCCAAATAGGATGAGCCAGAGCATCTTTAGCTGTTACTTCAGTAAGTTGCTCCATTGTAAAATTGCGGAACGGACCACCGGAGGCAGTTAATAAAATCTTTTTGATTTTATTGTTCTGATTGCCAGCAAGGCATTGAAAAATCGCTGAATGCTCTGAATCTACTGGGATAATATCCACCTGATGTTTTTCTGCTAGAGGCAAAATAATTTCACCTGCAGCGATCAAAGTTTCCTTATTCGCAAGTGCCACATCATTGCCTACTTCAATCGCTGAAATCACAGGCAACAAGCCTATAAAACCGACCATGGCAGCCACCACACGATCACACTTCATGGCAGCCAACTCACAGGCGGCATTTTCACCGACCAAAAGCTGTGGAGCAGCAGTTAAGTCAGATAATCTATGCTTTAATTGCTGTGCCGCTACAGGATCAGCGATCGCCACATACTTAGGCTTTGCTGCGACAATCTGTTGATAGAGCAAATCTATATTGCTATTGCAAGCCAGACCTAAGACCTCAAATCCTAAACGCTCGCAGATCTCTACAGCTTTTTTCCCTATAGTTCCAGTAGAACCCAAAATTGTGACTAGCAAATTATCCTCCGATAGTAAAAATCAAGGCTAAACAAAAAGTAGCTGGTAAGACGAAAAAAGTACTATCAAAACGATCTAAGATTCCACCATGTCCAGGCATCAGGTTAGAAAAATCCTTGATCCCTGTATACCGCTTGATAGTCGAGGCTGCCAGATCCCCTAACTGTGCCAGCAAGCCATTGATTAAACCTCCACCAATAATCAAGTGGTAACGTAAGACAAGGTTATCCTGCATCAAAGACGAGAAGACAGTGTTGAAAATAATAATATAGAGCAATATTGTACCGATCAGACCACCATAAAATCCAGCAAAGGTCTTCTTAGGACTCAATTCAGGTACCCATTTTTTATTGCCCCAAAAGTAACCAACAAAATAAGCAGCTGTATCACAGACCCAAGGTGTTAGGATGGCCAGATAAAACCAAATAGCTCCTCTGGGTATAAATAAGATCATTACTACACCCAGGCTCAGCGGTATAGACAGATATAGTTGTGATAAAAAACATATCACTGCTAACTTGAGATCATCTAAACCACGCTTAAATAAATAGGCAAAAAAAGTACTTATGCCAATAATAGCAATCCAGATAAAACTGCTGAGTATGGACCAAGTAATGTAGGTATAATTCGCCTCAACCGATATATATAGACGTGCGATCTCTGCGATAATCACTGGCGGAATCAAAGCAAGCGAAGCTAAAATCAGTGAATACACTTTGATTTTATGTCCTCTATGATACCAAGCCCTAGTCAATTCAAAAGAACCTGCCACACTTATGATCAGAAGAAAAGCACATAAGCTCAGTGGCTGGAAATAACCGGGGATCAGAAATAATAATACTGCCAGCACAAAGAAAAAGCCGGTGATAATGCGTTGTTTCATACTATTCGTTAATTTTACCAAAACGACGTTGACGGCTACGATAATTATCGATGGCCTCTGCTAAATCTGCGGCAGAAAAATCAGGCCACAGTTTCGGCGTAAAATACAGCTCAGAATAAGCTATCTCCCACAACAGAAAATTGGAGATACGAATATCACCACCTGTGCGGATCAAAAGATCTGGAGCTGGTACATCGTTGATATAAAGATTATTCTGAATCATGTCAGTGACATCACTGACAGAGAATGGACTCGTCTGTTTTGATAATTGCTCATGCACTTTAATACAGGCTCTAGCAATTTCTTCATGTCCACCATAATTGAGGCATACGATCAACTGTAGAGTATCCCTCTCTGCTGATTTCGCCTCAGCTTCACGTACAGTCGCTAAAGTTTTCTCTGGTAAACGCTCTAGATTTCCTGAAAACCTCAGACGAATTCCCTGTTCAGCCATCTCGTCGTCATACTTGCGAAAAAAGTCGATCACAAGCTGCATCAGTGAGTTGACTTCATCTTCAGGTCGTTGCCAATTCTCGGTGGAGAAAGCATAGACGGTCAGATACTTGACACCTTGTTCAATGCAAGCTGCACAGATAGTTTTGACGTTTTCCGAACCGCGACGATGACCAAATTTGCGAGGCAAGCCCCGTTTTTTAGCCCAACGACCATTGCCATCAAGAATGATGGCAATATGTTCGGGCGTATTATTTTGTTTTTGTCTGCTAGACATTAAATCTCAAGCAATTCCTTCTCTTTGACTTTGACAGCTTTATCGATTTTTTCCGTGTATTTATCAGTGATTTTCTGCATCTCCTGCTCACCGTAGTAGAGATCGTCTTCAGCTATCTCATTCTTCTTGAGGTAGCCACGGAATAGCTCGATAGCTTCACGGCGAACATTGCGTATGGCGATCTTAGCGTCCTCACCTAATTGGCTCACTTGCTTAGTAAGTTCACGGCGACGCTCTTCAGTCAACTGCGGGAAGAGCAGTCTAATGCATTTGCCATCATTGTTGGGATTGATGCCGAGATCAGACACCTGTATGGCTTTTTCTATATCTTTGAGCACAGTTGGCTCCCAAGGAGTGATGGTGATCATACGAGCTTCGGGCACTTGAATATTGGCAACCTGATTGAGTGGTGTCTCCATACCGTAGTATTGAATATAAATCTTATCCAGAACACGCGGATTAGCACGACCAGCACGTATCTGATTAAAATCTTCCTCCAATACTTCCATGGTGACTTTCATTTTATCTTCATAGTGCTTAAATGATTCAGCGCTCAACTCAATTTTCGCCATAATTACCTCCAATGATTAAGAGCGGACCAGAGTACCGATCTTTTCACCTTTAACAATTTTAACTATATTGTATGGTTCTGTGATGCTGAATACAACTAAGGGAACATTGTTGTCACGGCATAGAGCCGCAGCGGTAGCATCTAAAACACGCAAATTTTGTGCCAGTACCTGATCAAAAGTCAGTTCATCATAGCGTTTGGCATTTTTATCGATGTTAGGATCTACATCGTAGACACCGTCGACGAGTGTGGCTTTGAGCATTACCTCAGCACCGATTTCAGAGGCGCGCAGAGCAGCAGCTGAATCCGTGGTAAAGAACGGATTACCCGTACCACCAGCAAAAATACAGACCCGACCTTTTTCCAGATGACGCACAGCACGCAGACGGATATATGGCTCACAGATCTGAGACATATTGACTGCATTCATAACGCGAGTTGCGACACCTAATTGCTGAACAGAATCAGCTAGAGCCATCGCATTCATTGTAGTGGCTAGCATACCAATCTGATCGGCAGTCACTCTCTCCATACCTGGATTGGAGCGTCCACGCCAAAAATTTCCACCGCCGACCACAATGCCGACCTGAGTTCCCATATCTACCAGCTCTTTGATTACCTCAGCATACTTAGATACAGTTTCCTCATCTATGCCCATCTTCTTCGAGCCTGCTAAAGACTCACCACTAATTTTGAGTAGAATACGTTTGTACTGCATATTTCTCTCTTTCTACAAAAAAAGACCGCCATTTCTGACGGTCCTCAATATAAACATTTATTACTTGATCTGTTTGGCAACTTCTTCAGCGAAGTTCTCTTCTTTTTTCTCGAGTCCCTCACCGACTTCAAAACGTACAAAACGACGTACTTTGATATTCTCGCCGATAGAACCGATCATCTCTTTGACTAAGGTTTCGATAGTCTTGCTATCGTCCTTGATAAAGGATTGGTTCATCAAGCAATTGTCAGCATAGAATTTTTTGAGACGACCTTCGACGATACGATCGAGGATGGCTTCTGGTTTTCCTTCATTCAGAGCTTGCTCACGAGCAATAGAACGCTCACGCTCTAGCACATCTTCAGGAACTTCATCAGCTGAAACCCAGCCCGGATTCATAGCAGCTACTTGCATAGCGAGATCACGAGCTAAAGCTTGGAAATTCTCATTCTTAGCAGCGAAATCAGTTTCGATGTTGAGCTCTAACAAAACACCGACACGACCGATGCCATCTACTTTGTGAATATAGGGTTCAACAATACCCTCAACAGCAGCACGAGAGGATTTCTTCTCAGCACTGGCGATACCTTTTGTACGCAACCAATCAATGGCCTTGTCCATATCACCATTGCTCTCAGACAGAGCTTTTTTGCAATCCATCATACCTGCGCCAGTTTTTTCACGCAGTTCTTTTACCATTTGTGCTGTGATAGCCATAAAGCCTCCTTATTATTCTTCAAAAGACTCGGTTGTTTCTTCAGTCTCGACTTCTTCGGTAACTGTATCAGTTTCTTCAGTAGTTTCTTCACCAGCGTCAAACTGCTCGCCTTGGTGGCCTTCGATAACAGCATCAGCCATAGCAGAGACGATCAGTTTGATAGCTCTGATAGCGTCATCATTACCGGGAATAACATGATCAACTTCTTCAGGATCACAATTAGTATCGACGATGGCGACAATGGGGATACCCAGACGACGAGCTTCAGCCACAGCGATATGCTCCTTTTTCGGATCAACTACGAAGACAGCATCAGGTAAACCGGGCATATCTTTGATACCGCCGAGGTTTTTCTCTAATTTAACTTCTTCGAGTTGTAGTTTAACAACTTCCTGCTTAGGCAGAACATCGAACATGCCATTCTCTTCCATCTCTTCGAGTTCACGCAGACGGCGGATACGCTTTTTGATGGTAGTGTAGTTAGTCATAGTACCACCCAACCAACGGTTGTTGACATAGTACATACCGCAACGCTCTGCTTCTTCTCTGATAGAATCTTGAGCTTGCTTTTTAGTACCGATGAAGAGAATGTTGCCACCTTTCATCGCGAGATCACGGATGAAATCATAGGCTTTTTCGATTTGATGTAAGGTTTTTTGCAGGTCGATAATGTAGATACCATTTCTCTCTGCGAAGATGTACTCAGCCATTTTGGGATTCCAACGGCGAGTCTGGTGACCAAAATGAACACCACTTTCCAATAGTTGTTTCATGCTTACAACTGACATATTGTCCTCCTGTTTATTCCTCCATGTGCTGTTTCCAAGTACAGGAAGATCCAACACATGTGTGTATTACCGTGCAAGATAATAGCATAGAAGCATAAAATCAGCAACAAAAAAGCACTGCCAAAAGTGGCAGTGCTTAAAATTAAGGATATTTGTTTATAGGCTGTGTCCTTGTTCGACAGTTGCGTCGCCATCTTCACCAGTGACTGGTGCTTCTTCAGCTACTTCAGCTTCATCGACAACTGCTTCTGCTTGTGTAGCTTCAACAGTTTCTTCTTTGAGCAACTCTAAATCGCTGACAGGAGCTTTGACGTTGACTTCAGTAGTATCAGTTGTAACTTCTTCTACTACTTCCTCATGTTTTTCTTCGTGATTGATCAGACCCAGAGCTTCTGCACTCTCCTCATCGCTAAAAGTGAAATTCGCGAGTGATGAAAGGGTTGAACCTGATTCCTGATCCACATAAGTAGTAGGCAACTTATCGGGCTCATTCTTCTGACGTTGACGGCGAGGTTTTTTGTTGACCTTTTTCTCTGTTTGCTCTGAAGGTTCAGGGCGCTCAGGATTGATGGGCTCAACCTCTTTAATGCTGATTGAAACCTTGCGTTCAGCATTGCTGACTTCTAAGACGCGCGCATCGACTTCCATACCTTCTTTAAGGACATCACTGGGACGATTTAAACGATAGGTAGAGATCTGTGAGATATGACAGAGAGCGTCGACACCAGGTGCGATCTCGACGAAGGCACCAAAAGGCAACATTCTCACAACCACACCACGTACAATGCTTCCGACAGGGAATCTCTCTTCGACCATGTAGTATGGATCGTTCTCAGGACGTCTGAAACCAAGCGAGATACGTTTCTTCTCACGGTCAAAATCTTTGACAAAAACACTTAGATGATCGCCGACACTGACAACTTCTGAAGGATGTTTGATGCGATCCCATGACAGTTCGCTGATATGAACCAAACCATCTACACCATCTAAATCGATGAAGGCACCGAAATCAGTTAGATTACGGACAACACCCTCATACTCTTTGCCGATTTCAATGCTGTCCCATACTTGGCGTGAACGCTCATGACGGGCTTTTTGTAAGAGTGCACGGCGTGAACCGGAGACACGCAACTTCTTGCCCTGATTGTCGAACTGAGTGATCATGACCTCTAAAGTTTGACCGACATATTGCTCCAAATCTTCGACGATCTGTAATTCCAGTTGAGTTCTGTGAATGTAGAGATCAACGCTACCGAAGCTGGCGATAACACCATCTTTGACGGTATTGACGACCTTAACTTGTACAGGGGTCTGTTCTTTGTATGCTTTCTCGATAGCTTCCTTATGCTTGCTGAAATCCACACGAGCTTTGCTCAGAAGAATTTCCTTGTCGTGCTCGTTGTTGCGGATATTGCGTACATAGACATCGATGGTTTGTTGATTGGCAACTGCTTGATCGAGATCAAAAGTTGAATCGCTGACAAATTCGCGGCGATTGATACGTCCTTCAGTCTTATCTTTGACATCGACATAGACAAAATCGTCATCATAGCGAACGATACGACCTTTGACAGTCGAACCACGTTTTAGTTGAGGAATACTATCGATAAACTCAGAGAAATCAATATCATCTGAGACCGGTTCTTCCTTCACTTCTTTTTCTTCAGTACCGACAACATCTTCCGGAGTTAAAACCTCAACAGTCTCTGTCGCTATAGTCTCATTAGATACTTGATTCTCCTCGGCGACCTCATTAACTGCTGTTTGTTCCTCTGTTTGCTGATTACGCAAATCTTGTTCTGACATTACTTGTATAACCTCCCTGATCATACGCTCCGGTGTAGATGCTCCTGCTGTGATCCCAATATGCAGATTTGTCAAATCTCTGCTACCGATGATCTCGGCAACTTGTGCCGGCCGTTGAATTAAATATGTTTCACGACAATGTTTAGACGCCACTTCAGCTAACTTAGCAGTATTTGAGCTGTGTTCGCCTCCGATAACGAAGACAATATCAGAGTTTTTTGCTAATTCAATAGCTTCATTTTGCCTATACTTAGTCGTGTAACATATTGTATCAAAAACCACCAAAGTTACAACTTTATTTTTAATAATTTCTTTTATTTGTGTGAATTTATCTTGCTCAAAGGTAGTCTGTGCCAGCAAAATATATTCACGATCGAGCTTGTCATCATTTTCTAGCTGTTCAACTAAAATTTTGGCTTCTTCTAAATTGTTAACTATGTAACAATTTTGTCGGCGGACATAACCTGCAATACCTATAATTTCTGGATGCTTAGGATTGCCGACAATGATCACATCTTTCCCCTCTTTATCGGCCTGATCAGCTAATTTATGAATTTTACTCACATAAGGACAGGTTTTGTCTACTATCTGGCACTGACATTTCTGTAAATGTTCAATAGTTTGTGGAGGTACGCCGTGGGCACGGATAATCACCTGTGCTTTTTCCGGCACATCTGACAATTCCTTGTACAGAGTAGATCCTGCTTCGCATAATTCAGACACAACATCTTGATTGTGTACTATCTCTCCGAGCATATCGACTTTCTGGCCTGCTCTGAGCATTTCTTCTGCAGTTTTTACTGCTTCTTTGACGCCGAAACAAAATCCAGCTGATTTAGCAACTTTAATTTCCATAAATGCACTTCTAAAAAATTTTTATTAGTCCTATCATTGAGAAACTCTCAAATTTAAAGCATTTCTAAGCAATTCATCGCTCAGTTCTTGCATATTTTCTGGACTAGGACGCCTTTGGGGAGAAAACAGGCTAAAGGCTGGGCCGATGTAGTAATGATTTTTTCTACCTAAACGCATCTTCGTAGGTACACTAAACGGTATGATCATCGCACGTCTTTTTAAGGCGATGGCAGCGACTCCCGCTTTAGGTTTAATCTCAGCTATTTCCTCTTCTTTTACTCTGGTACCTTGAGGGAAAATACCAAGAACTCCATTATTTTGCAAGACAGATGATACTTGTCGCATAGTATCGATCGAAGCATGTTCACGATCTAGCGGAATCGCTTCATAATCTCTGAATAACTTTGCGGTAAATCTATTGCTAAATAATTCTTTTTTGGCTAACCACTTAATAGGTTGCGGATTGATGGCGTGCATAGCTGGAATATCAAATAGCGATACATGATTGCCAGCGAAGATGTAGCCGCCATTTACCGGCAAATATTCTAGGCCATGATAACACGGTCGATACAGCAGGCGGAAAACGAAATAAATCAAATGAGATACTATCCGCACATACCTGGGATAATTAGACAAATTCGACAGACGGTACTGGGCTTCTAGCTGTCTGTTAACCATACTATGAGATCAAATTTCTTTCCCTTAATATTTTCAGCACCTGCTCTAGAGTGTCTTCCACCTCATAATTGGAAGAATCGATCAAAACAGCGTCTTCTGCTTGACGCAAAGGAGCAATGGCTCGCTCAGAGTCCTGTTTATCACGTCTAGCTAAATCAGCTGCCACTTCTTCCTTGGTTACTGTATATCCTTTTTTAAAGAGATCGCTGTAGCGACGATCAGTACGAGCATCGCTATTCGCAGTCAAAAAAATCTTCAATGTAGCTGAAGGCAATACCACGGTACCAATATCACGACCTTCTAGCACAAAAGAATTTTTCTCAGCTAATTTTCGTTGTATATCGGTGAGATAATCTCTGATCAACTGATGCTTGCTGATCGTAGAAGCAGCCATCGATATTTCTTCAGAACGCAAAAGATCCGTGACATCCTCTTCATCTAAAAAGGTATGTTGAGAATTATCGATAAATCTAACTTGTAACTTGTGATCATGCAATATACTTTGAGCTGTCGTTTGTTGTATCGGATCTAATCCCTCTCGTACAGCAGCAAGTCCGAGGGCTCTATACATCGCACCGGTATCTAGGTGCATAATCCCTAGCATCTTTGCTACTTTAGCAGCGATTGTTGTCTTGCCTACACCTGAAGGGCCATCAATAGCTATTGTTATGTATCTATCCATAATCTCACCTAGTAAAACATTATTGCTCTGCTAGTATAACATCTAACAAAAAAGAGGCTGACGTAGTCAACCTCTCTGAATCAAAATTTACTGATCAACTAGGCTGGTTGAATGGCTTTTGAGCTATCTCCAACTGTGTTGTCAATCTTATGGTCACGAGCTTGACGCCAAGTGAAATATTTCTCTGCTACTTGCGGGAACATGGCGTAGGTCAAAACATCTTCGTCTTTTTCACGCCATTGAGCAGACGCTTTCTTCATTTCTTCAAGCTCAGGCTGAATCAAGTCAGCAGGTCGGCAAGTGATCACATCGTCCTTCTCTTCCTTAAGCAGACGTGCTCGCAACTCGTCGTCGATAGGGGCAGGAGTCGCACCGTACTGACCTTTGAGAATGCCCTTACTTTCTTTGGTAACCATCTTGTATCGCTCGCCCATCAGAACATTGAGCACAGCTTGTGTACCGACGATCTGTGAAGAAGGTGTTACCAAAGGTGGATAACCAAAATCAGCACGCACACGTGGAACTTCTTGCAGAACCTCCAAGAGACGATCCTCCTGCTTAGCCTCCTGCAATTGAGAGACAAGGTTGGATAACATACCACCAGGCACCTGATATTTTAAGGTGTTGACATCAACTCCCAATACTTTGGTGCTGATACGTCCAGACTCTAACCACTCTTTGCGGATACCGTCAAAATGTTTGGAGATATCAGTTAAGAGTTCTAGATCAAGTCCAGTATCATATTCAGTATTTTGCAGCGAAGCTACTAGAGGTTCAGTCGGAGCTTGTGAAGTGCCGAGAGCCAAGGGACTCAGAGCAGTATCTACGATATCAACGCCAGCTTCGATGGCTTTTAACAAGACCATTGAAGCTGTACCACTGGTATAGTGAGTGTGCAGATCTACAGGAATAGACAGAGCCTCTTTCAAACCTTTGACCAATTCGTAAGCAGAGTACGGCAACAACAGACCTGCCATATCCTTGATACAGATGGAATCAGCACCCATACTTTCAAGACGCTTAGCATCTTCGACGAATTTTTCGATCGAGTGGAAAGGACTCAAGGTATAGGAAATACACCCTTGAGCATGTCCGCCGTACTTCTTAGTGGCCTTCATCGCTGTCTCGATATTGCGGAAATCATTTAGAGCATCGAAGATACGGAAAATATCCATACCATTCTCAATAGCTTTAGCTACAAAATACTCAACTAAATCGTCTGCATAATGTTTGTAACCGAGCAAATTCTGTCCACGCAATAACATCTGTAACTTTGTGTTAGGACAATGTTTACGGATGGTGCGCAATCTCTCCCAAGGGTCTTCGTTCAAGAAGCGAATGCACGAATCAAAAGTAGCTCCTCCCCAGCACTCTAGTGCATGGTAACCAACTTTATCCAAACTCTCTAGGGCAGGCAACATCTGCTCTGTTGTCATACGAGTAGCTGCCAGAGACTGGTGAGCATCACGTAAGATAGTATCTACAATCTTAACTTTAGCCATAGTAACCTCGATTATTTTAAGCTGACCAGAGCCTGTCCAGCATCTACGACGGCGCTGACGTTTACGTGTACAGCTGCGACTTCACCATCACGAGGAGCGACTATTTCATTCTCCATCTTCATGGCCTCTAAAACTAACAGCACATCTCCTGCCTTGACCTGAGCACCAGCTTGTGTAGCTATCGATAAGATAGTGCCTGGCATTGGTGCATCTACAGTTTCAGCCCCGCTCACTACAGGAGCAGCTTCAACTGCTGCGGTAGGAGCCGGTGTCGCTGTCTCCACAGCAGGTGTGGATTGAGCTACCGGAGCTGTTGTTTGAGGCATGCTGGAACTTGTACCTTTTACCTCTTCTACTTCAACATCATATGCAACGCCATTAACATTGATTTTAAATTTTTTCATAGACATTCTCCTACCTGTTATTAAAATTCAGCAAAATTAATTTCTTCTAAATCTGGATCTTCGTCCATCAAGCCAACATTGGCATATAAATGTAGTCTGGTACCACGAGGACTGATGGTCTGGAAACTGAAACTAAGTTTCTCGAATACGCTACCTGAGGCTTCTTCTTCCGCATAACGATCTGCCAACTCTTGACGTTTCGCTTGCGGATTATCTACACCCTTCATCTCCTCTAAGTAAAGAATTGAAGCTGCGGTATCAGAAGGAACTAAGGACATCTCTGCGCTCGGCCATACCAGGCAAGTCTTGCTTTCTGGTCTAGCGACCAGAGTTGAGAACATGACGCCATATACTTTGCCGACGATGACATTAGCTGCGAGACAACCAGTGGAAGACAGTTTGCGTGATAGCTCAGCTAAAGCTAGATTGAGACCAGCTTGCTCTGCCTGAGAACTGATCTCAGCACCTGTGCCGCGAACAAAATTAAAAAACCTCATTCCTAGTTTCTCAAATTTTTCAATACAGCTCTTAGCTTTCCAACACATTGGAGCGGTCCAGATCTCGCTGTTAGAACCGATAAAACCTACAGTTGTACCATTGAGCTTACCCCATCCAGTAACTAACTCACTGGCGTAAGCAGAATTGAATTCTACAAAACTACCGCGATCAGATACCAATTCAAAAATCCTGGACATATCTACAGTACTGTCCATATTCATGGCGATCTGATCTAATTCTTCTTCGATACGATTGGGATCATCCTTGAGATCTCGTTCATCATTATTGAGTTTATCGATAATATCAGCTAGAACAGCGGCCATAGCCTCTTCGTTATCTACTAAGAAATCAGTTCCGCCACAAGCTGCTTGTACTTCACCGCCAGCCAAAAGCTGATGATCTGGGGCTTTACCTTCTGTAGCTGCCACAACCATCGGTCCATTGACACTGATAGCACCTTTCTCACGATGCATAATGGTAAAAGCCGACATTCTCGGCAATAGGGACAAGGAGCCGATAACTGGACCATAGACCAAGGAGATGGTAGGATTACATTCGCTAGCAGTACGATACATATCGTTGAAGATCGACAACGCTAGAAGAGTATCTGCACCTTCATCGATCTGAATTCCTGCACAATCCAACATAGATACTATAGGGATACCCATACTGATAGCACGACTCAAAGCGTTAGTAGCCTTCGATAAGTCACGCAGGCCGAGCGAACCTAAATGAATCTCGGGATCATGAGCGATCACCATTACTGGATATTCGTTGACCATGGCCACACCAGTGGTAATACCGTCTTTAGGGGTCTGCTCACGAAATTTAGACTCAGCGTCGAGACCATAGTATTTAGCGAATTCGACGAAGCTATCTTCATCGAACAAACTCATAATACGGCGTGATACAATTTTCTCATTTCGGCTCTGAAATTCTTTAGATTGTTTAGCATTAAATGCTTCAACTCTTTGTTTAGCACCCATTAAATCACCTCGATATTTAGAACTCATAAAAGCTCAAATCAAACACATCAAGTATATTAAAAAAATAAAATCTCATCAAATCGCCAAACTCAAGACAACTGATTTAGAATATCGTACATCAGCATTTCCTGTGTGGGTAAATCATCTACACTTTTGAGACCAAACTCCTGCAAAAAATGTTCTGTAACTGAAAACACTGCAGGTCTGCCAGGCAAATCCAACTGACCTGTTTCTTCGATCAAGCCACGTTCTAACAGACGAGAAACTAAAGTATCGGAATTGACTCCTCTCACCTGCTCAATCTGTGCTCTAGTACAAGGTTGGTTGTAGGCGATACAGGCTAGGACCTCATAGGCGGCATTGCTCAGAGCTGGTCTGTGTTCCGGTCTGAATAGACGAGCTAAGTACTCTTGCCATTGACTCTTAGTCGCTAAATAATATTTATCCTCAACACTGCGTAGTTGAAGGCCAGAATCTTTGGCTGCGTATTTTTCTTCTAGTAAGGCTAATATGTCCATCACTCGTGCTTGCGACATATCACAAATCTGACAAATATTCGACAGCGCTAAAGGTTCAGCAGCAGCGAATAGAAGAGCTTCAATCAATGATTTCAGCTCGTCGTCATCTATTATGGTAGTTTTCAGGAATTCATTGTTATCACTCATTATTTCGTCTCACTGTTATCTCTGAAAAAGGTTTAGATTGTTTGGCTATAATACGCTGGTTTTTGACCATTTCTAAGACAGCTAAAAATCCTGCCACAATCTCTCCTTTAGGCATCTTGGAACGCGGAAAAATATCGCTGAAGCTAAACTGCTTTAATTTAGTCAACTTATCGGCGATGAATTTGATTTTGTCACGTACTGAAAACGTCTCTCGACGCAATAATCTACGCAATTTTTGTTGACGATCACTGAATCTCTCTTCATTACGTCTGAGCAAACGCTCAACAGCATCTAGAAATTTGTTCTTACTTGGTTTGTCTTCAATAACATCAATATCTATACCTAGATCCGAGGGACTGAGCGGCTGGCGACGATAAGAACCACTATTTGACTCGTACATATTGCACAATTGTTCTGCTATCAGTTTATTGCGTCGATAGCGCAATAATTTAATAGTCAACTCTTCACGTGGATCTTCTTCATCTTCATCATCAGACAGCTGCGGCAGGAGGATCTGTGACTTAAGCTGCATCAAAGTAGAAGCCATAATCAAGAATTCGCTAGCGAGCTCAGGATCTATATTATCGATGTCACGATGAATAATCGTCAGATATTGTTCCGTAATTTTAGCTATTGGAATATCTTTGATATCAAAATTATTGACCTGCAAGAGTTGCCAGAGCAAATCCAGCGGCCCAGAAAAATTAGCTATTTTAATATCATCGATCAACATATTAGAACAAGGAGAACAACAAATCGATGGGATAGGCTATCAATCTAGATAACGGCAAAACAAATATGTACAATAATCTGCTCAATAACCCCCTGCCAGCGATAATAAATACTAAAAGAATGATATAAATCTGTTGTTCATACTGACTGATAAGGTAGTAAAATCTAGCAGGCAATAGAGCACCGAATACCTTGAAGCCATCGAGCGGAGGAAAGGGCATCATATTGAATACCGCAATCCAAATATTCCACACAAAGAAGAAGTTCAACACATCTAAGACAGTGAAAATTACGGCAGTTCCAGCAGTTGCTTGCGTCATATTATAAGGTGACAAAAACAGCACTGTGATCAAATTGAATATAAAGTATGATACAAACGATATGATCAGATTGCTGACTGGACCAGCGATGGCAACTAGCAATGTACCCCAACGTCTACTGATATTTTTGCGGAAATTATTTGGATTAAAAGGTACTGGTCTCGCCCAACCTATATGAGCGACGATAAAAGCTACTAGACCTAAAGGATCGATGTGCTTAGCAGGATTTATCGTCATGCGACCGAGGCTGAAAGCAGTTCTATCCCCTAGACTATACGCCATACGGGCATGGGCATACTCATGTACTGACAGCGAAAAAGTGTATACCAAAATGGAAGATAATATCTCAACAATATTAAAACTATTAAACATCTATTCCTCTATATCTGCCGGCTGACTAATTTCTACTGGTTTATTCAATTTTGAGTCCTCTTGGTCGATGATCAATTCTAGAGGACTCTTATCGTGATGTGACTTTTCGTCTTTATCATTGTTCTTGATTTTATCATAATCGATGTTGATCTTACTGCGACCGAATTGCACTGTCCCTTTGTCGATCAATTCCTTCAACTCATTTGGGGAATACTCCAATAATTCGAGATTTTCCAACAATTGATTAAATAGTTTCAAACTCTTGATAAGGTAGAAGCCATCGACGATGCGCTCATCAATAGTGAAATTGAGATCGATGACCTTGTGCCATTCTATACCACCATCTTCGGTCTTGAACGGTTTTTCATACACCTTACTGATAGTCATAAAAATAGATGTGGTACCGAACTCATATAGATGATGAAAAGCTGCATTGCCGCCGATACTGCCTAAGTGCGATATAAACATGGAAGAGTACATAGGTATGATGTCGATCAAAGTCTTGGGCATCATACCGTGAAAATCTAACCAACGGAACCAGCCGAGCATTGCACGCAAGAACCAACGTGGCATACCGGCAAAGAAATGGATGAGCTTATCATCCCAACCTTCACTGCCTTGCTTGATCTTTTCGATCTGTTGATTCATCTGTTCAGTGACTGAGCTCAAATTGTCATCACCATCAAATTTGACACGAGCGACTGATTCATAGCTATTGTCGTTCATGCTTATCTTGACGGTATACAAAATCTCCACATCATTGTGGTCATACAAACGCCTACCAGCAACGAAACGATTCATGTGCGGGCGTGTATAAAAGATCTGTAAGATAGTGGTAACGATAATATTAAACAGAGTCACACGCGTATTATTTTTGCGCTGTTCACGGATATATTTCTGAATATTCTCTATATCGATAGTATTAGTGTAGTAGACAGCTGACTCATTGCGACCACGCATCACATACGGCATGATGTGGATCATCGGATCACCTTCAGTGACCAGTTTACCGTCCTTACGTTTTTTACCAAACAAAAACATACCTATCCCCTAAAAACAAAATGTTCAAACGACATAAGTATACATGAAATAAATGGGACAAAAACAAAAGACTGTCATTCGACAGTCTCCTGAGCAGTGCTTATT
>JAEWFX010000057.1 GCA_023388605.1 Bacillota bacterium | reverse complement strand
CCTTTACACCCCTATACAAGGGCTTTGTTCAGTGCCATCCCGATGCCTGATCCAGACTACAAGATGTCGCGTGAAATCTTGCAAGGAGATATTCCTTCTCCTTCCAATCCGCCCAGTGGCTGTAAATTCCACACTCGCTGTGCTCAGTGTATGGAGATCTGTAAACACAAGGTGCCCCCGATGATCGAGATCAAACCGGGACACCGTGTAGCCTGTCACTTATACAAGTCGACTGATGATCTGACTGACATCGTCTCTGCTGAAGAGCTAGTGGTCCACAAGAAATCAGAATAACCGAAGGCTGTCAGATGACAGCCTTTTCTTTTACTCAGCGAGAATAAGATCGGGTATACTTGTTTTATGGATAAACGTGAATACACTCCTGAAGAAATAGAGAACCTAACAGTAGTTTCGACCAAAGATTTGCCTGAACAGTCGATCTTTGGACTTAACTTCACACAAGCACCGCGTCGCAAACCCAAGCGAAAATCGATAGAAGATCCTGCGATGAATCCTGAGTTACAGGGTCAAGAATATGAACCTATTGATTTGACTTGGCGTGAAAAATGGGCGATGTACAAGGCAGCAGTCGCAGTTATTTTCCCAGCGGCGATACTGATTATTGCAGTTATGTCTGCATTGATGTTCTCGATGCTATATTTCTGGGGAGGTTTTAATTGATCGGTTCTAATTCGAAAATTTATCAAGGTCGTGAAGACTATTTGAAAGCTCTGCTTAAGTTAGGACAGAGCAATGAGTGGGTCAGCAATAAAGATTTGGCTGAAGAACTGATGATTTCAGCTCCTTCTGTCAGTGAGATGGTGCGCAAACTCGAACAAGAGAACTTAGTCGACGTTGTGTCTTATCGCGGTGTACGTCTAACAAAGCAAGGCCATAAAATAGCTACGCAGCTAGTGCGTGCCCACCGTCTGTGGGAAGTATTTTTGATTCAGAATCTCAGCTACAATTGGGATGAAGCTGATAAAGACGCAGAGTTGCTAGAGCATGCCAGCAATGATCAGATGATCGAGCGACTCGCAGCTTTTCTCAATTATCCTACGCATTGTCCTCATGGTGCAGCCATCCCGGATGCTCATGGTGTTTTCCCCAAAGAAACCCCAGCTCTGCCTCTCAGTGAAAAAGCGACAAATCGCTGGTTCTGTCTCGCACGAGTACATGAAGATCCTGATTTGCTAAATTATCTTGATAAACGTGAGATCGGTTTAGGGGTGAAGATCAATGTTGTTGAGATAGAAGAAGAGAAGTGCAGTGTCCAAATTTTTGATCAAGATCAACGCCTGCATGAATTAGAGATACCCCGAAGCTTTTTGGCAAAATTATTGGTTATACCTACTCCGGAGGGAGAATAATGTACGATGTAATTGTTATCGGCGCTGGTCCTGCAGGTTATGAAGCTGCACTGTTAGCGGCTCGACGTGGACAGCAAGTAGTTTTATTTAACGGTGATAAAGTAGGTGGCGTATGCCTCAATGAAGGTTGTGTGCCCTCTAAAACCTTGCTCCACAGTGCCAAAACATATTTACATGCCCAAAATTCTTCTGCCTTTGGCGTGATATGCGACAATATCTCCATCGATCAAGCTCAAGTCTGCAAGCGCAAACAGAAGGTAGTTAAAAAGTTAGTAGCTGGTATAAAATCGCAACTTAAGTCTGCTGGTGTCACCATCGTCGACGCCAGGGCAGAGATAATATCTGTCTATCCAGAGCTCATAGTCAGAGCCGATAACAACACATATAGTGGTCATAAAATACTCATCGCGACTGGTTCTACTGTAGCTATTCCGCCGATAGCGGGTGCAGTAGAGGCTCTCGATCAAGGATTTGCACTGACCTCGCGTGAAATTTTAGACCTCACTACCATACCTGAGAGTCTGACTGTGATCGGCGGCGGTGTCATCGGTTTGGAGATGGCGATGTATTTCGCCAGTATCGGCAGTGAAGTGACTGTGATCGAGATGCTCGATAAAGTAGGTGGCCCTTCGATAGACAGAGAGTTGTCTGAGACCTTAGCAGTTGAACTCGGGAAATTAGGCATCAAGTTTATTCTCGGCGGCAAAGTATCCAAGATCTTGAGCGAACAGATCGAATATCAGGATGCTGATGGGGCAGTGCAGGAACTCAGAACAGAGAAAGTACTATTAGCAGCTGGACGCAGATCACGTGGGGCAGATGTCTTCGCTGCAGAATTACGCGATGAATTACAACTGAATCCCCAAGCGCCGCTCAGCACTGATAGCAGTTTGCACTTGCAGACCTCTGAATATGTTTTCGACAATATCTACGCTATCGGCGATGTCAACGGACAAGTGATGTTAGCACATACAGCTTATAAGGAAGCAGCACAGGCTGTAGCCGAGATTTGTGGGGAATTCGTAGCGGAGATAGATTATCAGCAAATTCCTGCCATCATCTACACCGATCCGGAGGTCGCATGGGTAGGGTTGACCTTAGAACAAGCACAAACCCAAGGTTTAGATGCTGTCGAATTCAAGTTGCCCATGACCTATTCTGGTCGCTATCAAGCTGAAGTTGAACGTGGCTCTGGTTTTGTTAAATTGGTTTACGAACGTGAGAGTAAACGTCTACTAGGTTGTCATATCCTAGGTTCATATGCCTCGGAAATCGTAGCTGTTGCAGTCACTATGCTCGAACAAAATTATACTCTCAAGCAGATTGCTGAAACGGTGTTCCCCCATCCAACAGTATCAGAGATTATTAAACTAGCTGCCGATCAAGTTTGTTCAGATGTTTGACAAGTTCGTTTTGGTGTGCAAAAATTCTCAGCGGAAACTTTAAGCTTGCCCTGTGAGGCAACAAGTTGAGGAGGCAAAATGTCTAAAATTAATCAGGCAGTTAGACTCGGCGAAGAGCCTATCTACACACTGCATTCCATCCCTAAAGCAAAAGTATTTTTACTCGGTTTACAGCACACCTTTGCGATGTTCGGTGCCACGGTACTAGTTCCTCTATTGACTGGTCTATCGATCTCTACCACCCTCTTGATGGCTGGTATCGGCACCTTGATCTTCCACTTGATTACGGGTGGTAAGGTCCCGGCCTTCCTGGGATCATCCTTCGCTTTCATCGGTGGTTACGCAGCCGTCGCTCCGCTCAAAGATGGTGTAGCAGATCCCGAAAAATTACGCTATGCTGGCGGCGGTATTATCGTAGCGGGCTTGATCTATCTGGTCTTAGCCCTAGCTATACGTACATTCGGCGTTAGGCGTATCATGCGCTTTTTCCCGCCAGTCGTGACTGGTCCCATCATTATCGCCATCGGTTTGATCTTATCTCCGACAGCTATCAATAGTGCTGCTCAAGATTGGCTTTTGGCTATCATCGCTATCGCAGCAATCATTATCTGCAATATCTGGGGTAAGGGAATGCTGAAAATTATTCCCATCATCGTCGGTCTGTGCACAGCTTACGTCGTCGCGGTTTTGCTGAATCGCGTAGACTACTCAACTGTCAATGAAGTATTTGCCCAGGGTCGTCTGATCGAAATCCCCTTACATACTAATCAATTCGCTAAATTCGATATCTCTGCGATTATCACCGTCGCTCCCATCGCTTTAGCAACTATTATGGAGCATATCGGTGACGTCTCAGCCATCGGTGCAACAACTGGTAAGAATCTTATCGCCAATCCTGGTCTCGACCGTACACTTGCGGGTGACGGTATAGCGACTATAGTCGCTGCATTTTTTGGCGGCCCTGCCAACACAACTTATGGTGAGAATACTGGCGTACTCGAGCTGACCAAAGTATATGCACCTGCCATCACTAGAGTGGCTGCTTGTTTTGCGATAGCCTTATCTTTTTTCCCCTTCCTCAGTGAAGCTATCCGTACAGTTCCTACTGCCATCATCGGCGGTGTCTCACTCATCCTCTACGGTATGATCTCTGCGATCGGTGTACGTAATGTCGTAGAGAACAAGGTAGATTTCACTAAGAGTCGCAATTTGATTGTAGCAGCATCTATTCTGGTAACTGCTCTAGGCTTTAACTCTTATACCAACAGTGCAGGTGAAGCTGTCAGTGGTCTGTCGTTCCATGTCGGTTCAATCACTATCACCTTCTCCAGTATCGCCATCGCAGCCATAATCGGTATTGTTCTTAATGCCATTCTGCCGGGTAAAGATTACGAGTTCACAGTGGATGAACCGAAAAATACTGGTGTCAACTTCTCTGGTACAGATACTACTAAGGAAGGTCATCCTCAGCCATAAATTAAGATGTATTTAGTTTAGAAGCTGTCGAGTCCTCGGATTTGACAGCTTTTTTATATTAAGTGTTATATTAGTCTAGAAGATGAAGAATAATAATCTAGATGATATAAAAAAACGTTTGAAAAATATTGAGGTTTTGAATTCAGAACCATCTGACAGACCGAGCACAGAAGAAGCGAAGTCTGAAATGAAAGTCGACCTTAAATCTGACACTAAGATCGAAACTAAGACTGAACTCAAACAAAAACCTAGGACTAATATTAAGCGAGCACAACCAACTCCTGCTCGGCCCAAAATTAGAAAGAACAATAAGCAAGTTCAGCGTGATGGTGAGTATGAGGTTTTTTATCCGAATTCACAACTCAAAATTCGTCGCAACCCCAATTATCGACAGACAGAATATCCCGAACTAGATCTGCATGAGCTCACAGCAGATGAAGCTAACTTACAGTGGTCATTGGATCGCAATATCTTGATTCAGCACGCAGGGCCACGCCCCTATTTTTTATATGCCAGTGGAGCTTTGCTCGCAATCTTAGTGTTGATTTTCTTGTATCTAAGTCTATTTAATAGTCCATCTGACATCGCCAAGCGTCTCGATAATCTGCAGAAGCAGAAAGCTGCCTTCGCGACAACTACCAGCGAAACAAAACCTGCTAGCAGCGAGGCTGAGGTCACTAATTCTGCCAATACTTCAGTGACATCTGGAGACAAAGCCGCTGTAAATAGTACGACCACGCAGACACAATCTGCTGAAGAGCAAGAATTCGCTGAGTATGACTATTATGTGGAACCAGGCACTTTTCTCCTGCGACCAGTTGCTGATGCTCCGAGTAAGGTTGTGTTTATGACTTTTGACGATGCACCTGATGGTTATGCAGTCGATATGGCTAAGTTATTGAAACAAGAAGGTGTACCGGCTGTTTTCCTGGTCAATGGACACTTCCTTTACACAGACGCGCAGAAAGCACGGCTCAAGGAGATCTATGACATGGGTTTCCAGATCGGCAATCACACCATGACACACCCTCATCTCCTAGAATTATCTCGTCAAGAGCAGAAACAACAGATTTTTGAACTGACTGAGATGATCAAAGATATAACCGGTGAGCCGCCTAGACTCTTCCGTCCTCCATTTGGAGAATTTGACGATGAAATAGGTGATTATGTTCATCAGGATGGTATGGTGTTGATGGGTTGGACTTTCGGTTTTGACTGGGAAGAGCAATATACAGAAGCCAGCGCTCTAGCAGATATCATGACCGATAATCCCTATCTCAAAGATGGTGCAAACTTGTTGATGCATGACCGTGAGTGGACTTATAAAGCACTGCCTACTATCATCGAGCGCTACCGAGAGATGGGCTATGGTTTTGTAGATCCTGCTAAAGTTATGCCCTATGCAGTAGCAAAGAAATTTTTTAAAGCTCGTAATCTCTACAATGACTAGTGTTGTACAGAAAATATTAGAGCGTCCGCTTGCTCTCGCCCCGATGGCAGGTACCACCGAAAGTATATTTCGGCAGATATGCCTGGAACAGGGAGCTGGTTTAGTGATTACCGAGTTAGTGTCGGCACGTGGTATCTTGTATGACACTGATTTCAAGCGCAGCAAGCGATACCTACAGTTTGCAGAAAATGAGCACCCTCTAGCTATACAATTATTCGGTAGTGAACCCGAAGATTTTGTTGGAGCTGTAGATAGGATATGTACGCACCCGCTCTTCGGACAATGTGACCTCATAGATATAAATATGGGTTGTCCCGTCCCCAAAGTAGTCAAACAGGGGAGTGGCTCAGCTCTTATGCTCAACCCCGATCGAGCATATCGTGTTATGTCTGAGACTGTCGTAGCAGCAGCTAAATATCAAAAACCTGTGACAGTAAAAATTCGCAGTGGTTGGGATCAAGCTAATCTAAACGCCGTAGAGATTGCCCGTCTAGCAGAAAAAGCAGGTGTAGTTATGCTAGCTGTACATGCTCGTACACGCGATCAATTCTATGCCGGCGAAGCGGATTACAAACAAATTATCTTGGTCAAAGAGGCAGTGTCTATCCCAGTTTGGGGGAATGGCGATGTCAAAGATGTAGCTTCTTATCAACGTATGTTAGCTACGGGATGTGATGGTGTGATGATCGGTAGAGCAGCACAAGGAAAACCTTGGATTTTTCGTGAGTTGACTACTGGTGAGACACTGTCGGCTGAACACAAATTAGAGATTATCAAACGTCATGCCCGAGGATTGGTCGAACAACATGGCGAATACGTGGGCATACGTGAATTTCGCAGTCAATTAGCCTTTTACACAAAGGGTATGCATAATAGCGCTAAACTGAGATCAATTATTTTTCAGATCAGCAACTTAGATGATCTGCTTGCACAGATTGATAGTTTAGCTAGTAATTTATGATGTATAAGATGAAAAAACTATTTGTGATTTTATTGATTCATATTCTGCTGATAAGTAGCCTATGTCTAGTAGCTTGCCACAAGCATACTCTGGAGAATATAGTCACCGAAGCACCTTCTGATACCAGCAAGTCTGCACAAACTACCAGCACTCAAAAGCCGACCTCTTCTGGGACTAAAAAATTAAAAAGTGAAACAACAACTTCTAAAGTAACTATCCCCGAAGAATTGCCACAACTACTAGATCTTGATTTTGAGAAATATATAAGTGAGCGTTTAGAACCGATAAGCGAAGCGTATGATCTAGCTTTCATCGAACCAGCCACAGGATATGGTTTTCAGATTAAGAGTGAGCAGAGATTACGTGCTGCTAGCTCAATCAAGGTCTTTATTATGGCGGCAACTTTTCAAAAAATAGCTGACGGGAAACTCACGCTCGATAAAACAATTGCTATTGATGACAGCGACTTGGTAGGCGGTTCAGGAATCATCAACGGTTCAGGTTTGAGTGAGATTAGTGTGCGGGAATTGATTTTCGATATGATGGTTTACAGTGACAATACAGCCAGTAATATTTTAATCGCTGAAAATGGAGGCTTAGAGAAGTTAAATAATTATGCTAAATCTATAGGTTGTAATGATACACATTTTGGTAGATTATTTATGCATGAAAGCGATGGAGACGAGAGAGAGAACTACACTACATCAGCAGATTTAGTAAGGGTCTTAGGTAAGCTTTCTCAGAGAGAACTAGTTTCTAAAGAATATGATCAGCAAATGATCGATATTATGAAGGAAGCAGATGCAACTCTGGTCTTCAGTGAGCAATTGCCACAGGATGACGTAGTCAGTAGTTATGCTAAAGGCGGAGAACTTCCAGATTCACGATCCTGTGTCAATGTGATTGAAACCAAGTACGGTACATACGTTGTAGCTGGTATAGCTGACCACTGTAACAATGAATCTGTTGTTACTGCCTTTAGCGATATCGGTGCTCAGATTTTTAAACTTTATAAAGAAAAAGGTGATGACAGTGAACGATAAGCCAGAATCAAACTTTAACCCAGAGCAAGATCCACAAAATTTCAATCCTAGTTTGCCGACCCAGCAAAACCCTTATGCACCGATGAATCAGCAGCCGCAACCTAGTTTCGTCGAGCAACCACAGACGGAGTTTGTTCAGCCATTACAGCCTGAGGATGTCGTACAATATCCAGCTCAGCCTAGCTATCCTCCAGCACCTCAGCCTGAGGTTATGTATCCTCAACCTGTGTACATGGATGCGGCAGTTTATCAGCCTTATCCTCAAGAGCAATTTGTAAAGCCTAAGAAGAGTAAGGCCTGGCTTTGGATTTTATTGAGTATACTGCTCGTAATTATCCTGTTTATCGGTGCCATCTTCCTTAATTTGATCCCCCGTAAAGTGAGAAATTTTATACCCTTTGTAGATAAAATCCAAAGCGTGATCAGATCAGATGACGACGACAGATTTGATGATGACAAAGATACTGATAAAGAGGATGAAGCTAGACAAAATCAAAATAGAAAGAAGAATAAGCTCACTAAAAAAGACAAGGACGCTAAAGATCAAACTAAAGAGAGTGACAAGAAAGATATTAAATCTTCCGAGCAACAAGAGCAGCCAAATGCTCCAGCTTCAGCAGCGCTAGTTAAGCAATTCTCAGATTCATTCAATGCCCTGATCGCTGATTACTACGATGCAGACGATATTTATTCCTATGCATTGTTAGATGTGGAATCCGGGAGCAAAGTCAATGTCAACGGTGATAATCAGGTGCGTGCGGCTAGCTCCATCAAGCCCTTTATCATGGCTCACATCTATCAATTGGTGGAAGATGGCAAGCTGGATTTAGACAAAAAATATGCGATCAGTTCCAGCCAAAAGGTCGGTGGATCTGGAGTTATCATCAATATGAATGTCTCAGAACTATCTCTGTATGATCTCGTCTACTACATGATGGTCGAGAGTGATAATACAGCAGGTAATGTTTTGATCGATCTAGCAGGTGGATTGAGTGCGGTAACTGACTACTGTCATTCACTAGGTTGCACAAATACGCAATTAGGAAGATATTTTATGCAAACAGCAGTGCCACCTGTCACTGAGAACTACACCACCGCTAACGATCTGATCGAATTGATGCAAAAACTGCATGCAGGGGAATTAATCAATGCCGAGCGTTCTAAGCAAATGTTGGACATCATGCGTCAAGACGATGCAGATGAACTGTTCAGCGAAGAGATTCCTGCTAGTCACGTCAAAGATAGCTATGCCAAAGGCGGAGAACTCGATAGAAATCGTTCGTGCGTCAATGTAATCGTCAGCGATATCGGTACATATATCGTGGCAGGTATGGTGGATCAGGACAATGTTGAGGATATCAAGGAAGATATGCGTGATATCGGTGAAGATGTCTATGAGCTCTATGCCAGAACTGTCAAAAGATAGATAAGGCAGGCAAAATCAGCAACAAAAGTCACATCATATTTATTTACAAACAAATTCTAGGTTGTTAGACTTGTTAGTATTATTTATCAACGTTTTTTAGGAGGAGACACATGGAAAATCAAGGAAATAATTTAGAGAAAAAAGTGGAACAGGTCAGTCAGACTAATGCTCAGCCAACGCAGATGAATCAGAAACCTGCCAATCAGCCGCCGTATCAACAAGGTCAATATCAACAATCCTATAACGGACAACAATCTTATAACGCACAGCAGCCTCACAATCAGAATCAGCAATATCAGAGACCCCAGGGAGTACATCCTAACTATGGCAACCCCAACAATGGTTACTATCAGGCTCCTCAGATGATGCCAGCCAGCCAAACCAATGGCCTAGGTATCGCTGGTTTTGTGCTCGGTCTCTTAGGTCTGATCTTCGTATGGGTTCCTTTCTTGAGCTGGATTTTACTTTTGATCGGTCTCATCTTATCAGGCGTTGCTCTCACCATGAAAAAAGCCAAAGGATTGGCCATAGCTGGTTTAGTATTGTCAGTCATCGGAATCTTACTCAAAATTTATTTTGCTTTAGTAGTGGGTGCAGCTATCAGTTCGATGTTGAACTAACTTCAATACATTGATAATTTTTTAAAATTAAACCTCCTAATTGCTTCTAGATTAGGAGGTTTTGTTTTGCTCAAATTAAGCGAAATCTATATATCGGTCACTTTCAGTTTGGCCAAACAACCTTTGACCAATCATTTTTCAAGGTTTTCAGGCCTTTGTGAAGTTTGTCAGATTTTAGGCGGTATTATATAATTGTTTTGGCAATTTGCACATAAGGGGGCAAACATGAACGATTATCCTGTTAATAAAATTCGCAACATTGCATTTATGGGGCACGGTGGAACTGGTAAGACCTCATTAGTAGAAGCAATGCTTTTCAACGCCAAAGTCATCAATCGTATGGGAAAACCTCAAGATGGCAATACGGTTACTGACTTTGATGCCGAAGAAATTCGCCGTGGAATCTCCATTAACACTGCTTATGCTACATGTGAATGGAAAGACCATAAGTTTAATATAATCGATACTCCTGGTGATTTTGATTTCTTGGCAGATCAGATGCTGGCCATGCGTGTGGCAGATGTCGTCATGATCGTAGCTGGTGCTAAGGATGGTGTAGCTGTCGGTTCTGAGAAGACAATGCGTCTGGCTATGAAACGCAAACAACCACTGGCTCTTTTCATCAATCGTATCGATGAGCCCAATGCAGACTATCATAAGACGCTAGAAGCTTTCCAAGAGCGTTACGGTAGGAAGTGTGTGCCCATCGTTCTGCCTATTTTAGAGGGACAGAAAACCATAGGCGCCATCGATATTTTGGCCAAACAAGCGTACTTGTTCGATGGTAAGGGCGGCAAGTATGAGAGCGATATGCCCACACATCTGCAAGATGATTTAGATAGCTACTACGAAGCTCTTCAGGAATATATCGCGGAGTCAGATGAAACCCTGATGGACAAGTATTTTGAAGGTGGCGAATTCTCCATCGAAGAGCAAGAGCAAGGTCTACGTCACGCCATTTTAACTGGTGATATCATCCCTGTGTTCATGGGTTCAGCTGCAGGTAACTACGGCATTGCTTTTACCATGGATATGATCGCCAAATATTTCCCGTCACCAGATATGCGTGAGGGTTATGAAGCAGATAATTCCGGCGAATCGGTATTGCTAAAAGCTGATCCTGCAGGCGATACAGTAGTCTATGTCTATAAAACTATAGTCGACCCCTTCGTGGGACGCATCTCCTTAGTCCGTGTTATGTCAGGAACTCTCAAAGATGGTACCAAACTCTACAATCCTGACAAACAGAAGGAAGAGCGTATCAATGGCGTGTATTTCCTGCAAGGTAAGAAACAGATTGAGACCAAAGAGATCAAAGCAGGTGATCTAGGTGCTCTCACTAAGCTCAATGAAACTCTCACCAACGAAACACTCTGTCCAGAGGGCAAACAGATAGTGGTCAAAAAAGCCAATCTCCCTCAACCTTGCTTGACTTTAGCAGTTACACCTGCCAAGAAGGGTGAAGAAGATAAAATCATGCAGGGACTCAATCGTCTGCGCGACGAAGATCTGTCCTTCGATGTGGTCAATGATCCCGAGACTCACCAACTCTTGCTGTCAGGTCTAGGCGAAGTACAGCTCGATGTTCTCTGCGCCAAGCTAAAAGCTAAGTACAATGTCGAAGCTAAACTCTCAGAACCGCGTGTAGCTTATCGTGAGACCATACGCAAGCAAGTTCGCGTCCAAGGTAAACATAAGAAACAATCTGGTGGTCACGGTCAATACGGTGATGTATGGATCATCTTTGAGCCCAGTGAGCAAGAAGAGCTAGAATTCCGTGAGGAAATCTTCGGTGGTTCTGTTCCTAAGAACTATCACCCCGCTGTCGAAAAAGGTCTGCAAGAAGCAGTCGAGCACGGTGTTCTCGCCGGTTATCCCGTAGTGAATCTACGTGCTACCTTAGTAGATGGTTCATATCACGATGTCGACTCTTCTGAAATGGCCTTCAAATTAGCAGCCAGATTAGCTTATCGCAATGGTTTACCGCAAGCATCGCCTGTCTTGTTAGAGCCTATCAGCGAAGTCAAAGTACATATCCCCGACGATTACCTCGGAGATATCATGGGCGATATCACAAAACGCCGTGGTCGTATCTTAGGTATGGGTCCAGATGAGACAGAGCCAGGCTTCCAGATCGTCGAAGCTGAAGCACCGATGTCAGAGATAGCTAAGTATGCTACTGATCTCAAGTCGATGACACAGGGACGTGGCTGGTTCACAGTCAAGTTTGCCCGCTATGAGCAAGCTCCTAACGATGTATCGAATAAAGTCATCGCCGCTGCCCAGGTCGAAGAAGAATAGAACTAGTTAGTTTGTATTAAAAGAGTGAGCCTCGGCTCACTCTTTTACGTTACAGAAAAATATTCTGTGATTTGCTGGAATTATAGAGCTTTCACGACATGTGAGAGAGCGGTCGGTCTCTCGATCAAGTAAGCTGGTTTCTCGGCCAGTAAAGTCTCGACGGGGATGGAAGTCCAATTGACGCCTGCTGAGATAAATCCACCATTCTTAGCTGCTTGTATATCGTAGATAGCATCTCCCACGTACATGATGCGCTCAGGTGACGACAAGCCTAGTTTATGAGCACCGAAGAGCAGTGG
>JAEWFX010000003.1 GCA_023388605.1 Bacillota bacterium | reverse complement strand
TGGCGATCAACTTGATACCATTCATGGTGATCATCGCGAAGACTGATAAGGTCGCACCACCGATTACAGGGAAAGGAATGGTGGTTAGGATGGCTGATAATTTAGGAACCAGACCAGCGATCAAGATGATGACTGCAGCAAATGAGAAGACACGGCGAGAAACGACCTTATTTTGAGAGACGATACCGACGTTCTGTGAATAAGTAGCAGTCGGAGGGCAGCCGAACATGGCGCAGAGAATGTTGACGAAACCGTAGGCCATGATACCGCCTTGCAACTCTTGGTTAGAAGGATCGCGATCCATACCACCGACAGTGGTCGAGGTGAAGTCGCCGATTGCCTGAATGGAGTTGACGATGAACAGAATAATAAAGCTGATGATTACAGGGATTTCAAACTTAGGTGCAAAATGCATGGGAGGAGCGATGGCGAACCAACCAGCACTCTTGACCGAAGCAATTTTGATCATGTCGTAACCGAGCAATTTATCGAAAGCACCGCTGATGATATAACCACCAACCATCGCGAGTAAAACAGAACTCAGCTTCATCATACCTTTAGTGAAGTGGTTGAAGAAAATACCCAGAGCGAGGGTGAGCAGAGCGACAGTCCAATTGTGCCATGAGCCCCAACCAGGAACTTTGACATCACCAGCACCACCCATGTACTTCATAGCTACTGAATAAAGTGATAGACCGATGACGAAAACTACTGTACCCGTTACCAAAGGTGGGAAGAGCGGACGAATCCATCTGACAGTCAGACCGAACAGGATGGCGACGACACCACCAGCGATCTGAGCACCGAAGATAACTCCTATTGCAGAGATGGGATCAAATGATTTTGAATACTGAGCAGCTACTGCTGACATAGTCGGTACGTAAGCAAAGCTGACACCAATAATCACGGGCAAGCGAGCACCAAGTTTGCCGCCGATGGGGAAGAGCATAATCAGTGTGGCGATAGCTGACATAACCAGAGACATCTGGATCAATAAAACTTTATCAGCTTGCTCTAGACCAGCTGCACCCGAAACAATCAGAGCGGGGGTGATACAACCAGCGATCATCGCTACAACGTGTTGCAGAGCCAAAGGCGTAGCAACTTTGAGCGACGGCTTTCCGTTATAGTCGAAAAGCGCTGAAATATGATTTTTTTCCATTTTAACCTCCTTGCGAGCAGAGTTCGCTAAAGCGTCTCTCTGAGCAATCTGTATTATACCTATTAACGTCAACGTTTGCGTACACTATCAAAACATGATTTTAACAATTAGATTACAAATTAAAATCTAGCTTCAGCTCAACCGGGCAATGATCAGAGCCCATAATGTCCATATGGATATCGGCGTCAACTAAACGATCACGCAGGGAAGACGAGACCAAAAAGTAGTCGATTCTCCAACCGATATTGCGTTCACGTGATTTCGCAAAGTTTGACCACCAGCTATAAACTTCAGTTTTATCGGGATAGAAATGTCTGTAGGTATCGATCATGCCTGCATCGAGCAATTGTACAAATTTGGCACGTTCTTCATCCGTAAAACCAGCACTGCGATGATTGGTCTTAGGATTTGCTAAGTCGATGTCACGGTGTGCGACATTGAGGTCACCGCAGACCACCACAGGCTTATGCTGTTCCAAACTCTTCAGATAAGCGAGGAAAACATCTTCCCAAATCTGACGATAATCTAGACGCTCAAGAGCACGTTTAGAATTGGGGGTATAGACAGTCACCAAGTAAAAATGCGGATATTCCAGACAGAGCACTCGACCTTCGTCATCATGCTCGGGGATACCGATTCCATGGCTGACAGATAACGGTTTATGTTTGGTGAAAATAGCTGTACCTGAATAACCTTTGCGTTGTGCGTAGTTATAATATTGTTCATAGCCTGGGTAATGGAGATCTAGCTGACCTTCAGACAATTTGATCTCCTGTAGGCAGATGAAATCTGGATCTAAAGCACTCATCGACTCGATGAATCCCTTGCGGATAGCGGCTCGTATACCGTTTACATTCCAAGAAATAAATTTAAGCATGACAATCCTTTACTGATGTTTATTTTTTATTTATTCACTGATGACGCCTAGTTCGGCAAGTTTTTGCTGAACTTCTGCTCGCAGAGGGATGGATGGTGCAGCACCGCGACGTGACACGGCTATGCTCGAAGCTGCTGTAGCAATTTTCAGAGCCAGGTCTAGATCTTGACCAGCGATAATCGACTGTAAGAAAAAACCTGTGAAAGTATCACCGGCTGCAGTAGTATCTACAACTTCCGTCGGATAGATCTCTTGGCGGACAACTCCTCCGTTAACCTCTCCGTCATCATCTCTATTTGAAGGCATTGTAGCGATACTGCCATCTTTGCCTAAAGTCAACACAATTCCTGCTGTTGGAAACAAGCTTTGTAGCTCTTCTAACATATTCTCGGGCTCACTGGTGTTCGCAGGCCTTTGAAATTGTGTGATCAAAGCCTGCGCCTCATGCTCGTTGAGTAAAAACAGATCAATATCTTTGAGGGGTAAAGCGAAAATATGCTGATTGAGAGGTGAAGGATTAAGCGCTATTTTTAATCCTTTTGCTTTGGCCTGTCTGATAATCTCAGCGTTGTTATCTATCTCATTCTGAAGCAAGATCCAATCGCCAGCACTGAAATGGCCTAGTACGTGTTCTATGTAAGTAGCAGTGTTGCCAAAATTAGCTCCGGCATAGATGATGATGCAGTTTTTACCCTGGTCATTGACTTGGATAATGGCGTGGCCACAAGGCTCTTCGCGTTTTGCAAGCAGAGAAATATCTACACCTGCTTCAGACAAAGTAGATAATAGAAGCTCGCCATCTTGACCTACGCCGCCTGCTTGCCAGACCTGCTGACCTGCACGAGCTAGTGCTATCGCTTGATTCAAGCCTTTTCCGCCAGCAAAAGTTTCAACTTTACTCGCAGCTATGGTCTCGCCCTCCTGTACAAAATCCTCGACTGAATAGCACTTGTCTAGATTCAATGAACCAAAATTCAAAACTTTGATCGGATCCATATTCGCAGCCTCCGCACAACACTTCCTTCCATAGATTAACACAATGAAGTGGACGATGAGCTATACTTACTCTATGAGAAATAAACAGACGAAAATTATCTTTTTGTGCCATGGTAATATCTGCCGTAGCACCATGGCTGAAGGTATTGCCAAAGAACTATTTGAACGTGAAAACCTTCAGGATCAAGTGGCTGAGGAATATGGGGAAGTTGTTTTTAGTAGTCGTGCCGTGAGCCGTGAAGCTCTGGGCGATCCTCCTTATCCGCTGACGATCAAAGAACTTGAAAAACAAGGCTTTAAACCGCAAAAATATTTGGCTGACAAGGTAGCCTCGTTTTTGCGTCCAGAAGATCAAGCAGACAATTGCTATCTCTTTTATATGGACGAACGCAATCGTCTGAACTTAGAGCGTTACCACAACCTCAAACCTACTGTGCACTGTGAACAGTTGCTGGAACATGAGATCGACGATCCTTGGTATACACGTGACTTTACGACTTGCTTTACGGACATCGAGCGTGGAGTACGACATATTTTCGATAGATTGAAAAACGGCACACTGTAGCGGTATCTATCTTTGTGAAGTAGCTATCACTAGCTCTCAATCCTGACGATTGAGAGCTAGATAAGGTTCTCTGCGCAAAAGTTGACGACAAAAACTGATACCAGCCAAAGGACCAGTGATCGTAGACAATAACAATGTAGCTAGTGCAATCGACAGGCCGCCCCACAAGGGAATCTGTATCCAGGGCAGAGCCCAAATAGTGCTCAATAGATTGTTGAAGAAATAGCAGAAGAAAAAACCTATACTGACACCGATAAGAGATCCTCTCAGACAGATCAGAATAGTCTCGATCAAGATCAGACGTCTGACATAGTTTTTACCTGATCCCAGCACCAAAAGCATGCTGAATTCTTTTTCACGCTCCTTGAACATAGCGGCAAATGCGAAATGTAACACCAGACAGCTGAGCAACCAGAGCAATACAGAGGTTGTGACACTGAAAATCTTTAATGACTGAAATTTGGTAGCGACTTCTCCCAGCAAATTCTGTGTAGTCAGACCATATACTTGACGACCACGAAAATGCTCGTTGATAGAACGCGCCAATTCCCCTGAATCTGTACCGGAGGTCTTTTTCACCAATATCGTCGATACTGCTTTAGTCTTCGTCGGATCTATCTGCTGTTGTGCTTGTGCTTTTTCACTGATTTCTTTGACAAAAAAGTCGTGTCGCAAAATACTTTGAGCTGCTTCCATAGTCATGAAGACCGAGCTATCGAAACCAGTGCCAGTGCTCTCCAGCTTGCCGACGATCTCAAATTCATGGTTGAAAAATTTAAGCTTATCTCCCACCGTCGAATTTATGTAGTCGCCTACAATCACCTGGTTATCCGACATATTATCGATATCTAGGCGACGCAGCCATGAACGCACATTGAAATCTGTATCCTGCTCAAAACCGATTAACTGGACGGGCAGAGAACAACAGGATGCAGATAAAGACATGATGAATAATTGAGGTGACGCCTGCTCCACACCAGGCAAACTCTGCACTTCCTCAATATATTCATAAGGTAGGTAGAATTCACTGGGTTCTCCGCGTAAAATAGCACCTTTTAGATTGCTATCGTAACCAGCAGGCACAACCAAAACATCTGCCCCTAGACGGTCTGACATGCTCTCGATACCTCTGCCTAGAGCCGTATTCAAGTAGCTAGTACAGAATAAAATCAGAGCGAGGACGCCTACCAATAAAGAAAGTTTAATATTGCGACCAGATCTACGCTTTACACTTAGTCGAGCTAGACGATGAGCAGTCAGGACTTTTTTCTGGCTCTTTGTATTTTTCACTTTTTTCGTTTGCACTAAGTCTTAACTCTATCTGTAATCTAATCTCGACTCACTTCTTTAGCATCCTCATCATTGCTTAAACATAATAGCAACCCGCCGGCGATCGCGGTGAGGAAACCTAAAAGATAGAGTACAGGGAAAGTACGAGCTTGGCACATCATATCGGGATTATTACAACCGCCGATCAAAAATTTGGGTATGGCGAGAGAAAGCAAAGCTAAAGTGAAAACAGAAAATCCTCCCTCAGCTCGTCCGAATTTGCGGATGATGAGCAAGATGAAACCGTGTAGAAATATCACAATTCCCACACCGAGTTCAGCCTGCGCTGACCAGTGACATTTCATGACATGTCCATCGTGGATCGGACAAACAGGCACCAGTGTCTGAGGAGCAAAAGCGATGCCTAAGCCTAGCAGAGCGATGATTATCGGTAAAATACGCAAAAGTAGTAGTTGTTTAAAATTATGCATGTGTGATCCCTTTCCCGGAAATTGAGAACTCACGTCCTTTTTAACTAAGAGAGATTATTTAGCCTGTGCTTGCTTGAGAGCTTTTTCGACTGCATCCTGAAACAGCTGATAATTCCAGGTTGCACCGCTAACAGCATCGACATCGATCAATTGCTGATATTCGACTAATTGTTTAGCGTATTCTGCGTTAGCAGCGATCGAACTCTGAGCTATTTTGTATTGACCTTCAGGAAGACCTTGACCGTAAGTTTCATCCTTGACTGAGCCATCTTTGTTATAAGTCTTAAAATCTACTTGACTGATTTTGCCGCCATCTACAATGATCTCGACCTCACCATAGCCACCGCGCTCGTCCTGTGAGTCGCTCTTCGCAGTATAAGTGCCATCTGTATAGCTTGCCTCAGCAGACTTTTGACCACAACCGACTACGGCCAATACACATAAAATCAATAGGAGAGTGATCAATATTTTTTTCATTTTTTACCTCCAAAAGTATGACGGCGTATGCCTTGATCGACATCTTCAGCGATACGGCCATGCTCTAGTACAATTTTGCGTTCAGCTTTAATCGCCACTGTCGGATCGTGAGTTACTACAATAATGCTTGAACCTGCACGATGCAACTTATCGAAAATCTCCAACACCAGCTGCTCATTTTTTTCGTCCAAGTTACCTGTAGGCTCATCAGCCAACAAAATGCGTGGGTGATTGATCAGAGCACGAGCGATACAGACACGTTGCTGTTCACCACCAGAAAGCTGAGCCGGTAGGTGTTTGGCTCTCTCAGCTAAACCCACTTGTGCCAGTGCTTCCATAGCCTCTTCTTCGTCAGTTAAGCTATGAAAATACTGGGCTAACATAACGTTTTCGAGAGCTGTGAGATAGGAAACCAAGTGAAATTGTTGAAAGATCAATCCGATTTTGTCACGACGGATTTTGGTCAGATTTCTCGCAGATTCTTGCGAAATATCTTGACCATCTAAAATCACTTTTCCCTTGCTAGGCGTATCCATACTGCCAGCGATATTCATCAAGGTAGTTTTACCTGATCCGGACGGACCCATAATCGCCAGCCATTCTCCTTCCTCGACCTGTAAGCTAACTTGATCGAGGGCATGGAGATCGCCGTATATCTTGGAAACCTGATCTAATTCTAAAATATACTTATGGTTGCTCATCTCATTCTCCTTTGAGTTATATGAGTAATGACTATTTTTCTAAAATTATTCACCCTTCAACACGATGGCAGGCTTGATTTCTAAAGTTTTTCGCACAGGGTAGAGGCAGGCGATAACTGTGATCAAAGCCGTTAAAATAATGGTGATGGGTACAACTGCTGGACGGAAATCAATGGATCTTGCGAACACACTGATGCTCACTTGGCGGGCAAATAAGAAACCGAATAACGAGCCAAAGGCACCTCCGACCAAACCGAGGATAGTTCCTTCACCCAGGAAGTCTTTGACGACACTGCTGTCAGATGCACCTAGAGCTTTTTTGAGTCCGATCTCTTTGCGACGTTCGGCGACTACTGCCATCATAGTGGTGGATACAGAGATCATAGTTAAACTCAGAACAATGATGGTGACAATCCAGACCAAACTCTGCAGCTTAGCTAAAACTTTATCCTGTGAAGCAGTTAATCGCTGCGCTAAGCGAGTAGTGACCTGGGGGAAATCTCTGTTGATGTCAGATACCACTTGCTGTAAGAAATCGCTATCTCCCTCCACGCTACACTCGATCACATCGATACTATCATCATAATCAGGCACCAATATCTTGAGCGTCGCAAAACTCATGAAGATCAAGGATTCTTCTGCACCACCTGTAGTTACGATGCCCGTCACCTTCATATCCTTAACGGTCATATTTTTGTTGAGATCGATGATGCTCTGACTGTTGGATCCTGCTTCTTGCTTCTTATCATCACCACTTTTTGCCGCTTCTTCATCTGAGATAACAGCTAACTGGAAGCTATCGCCTACAGATAGACCGACCGCGCTCGCCACTTCTCTGCCGAGCAAAACCTCTCGATCTTCCTTTGGCCAAACACCATCTACCAGCCAGTAAGGGCTATTTGCTTGTGCTTGTGCAAAATCTGTCGCAGCCAACATATACGGCTGTTCATTGATTTTGCCTTGATGATAAGTATAGGGAGCCTTGCCGACTGTCTTGTCAGGCGGAATAACCTGGTCTAGTGCTTGCAAAGTCTGTTGATCGAGCTTAGCCTTGCTGGCATCAGCAGGTAAAATAATCAAGTTAGCGCCATAGGAACGAAATTCCTTAGCGAGTTGTTGTGGCACATCGTAGTAGATCAACAAAAGACCGCAGAGTATGGTTGAACCGATTGCGACAGCCAACATCGCCACTAGCATCCGCGAACGACGGCGCAGCAGCGAAGCGATAATCATGTGTAGATAAAAACGAAAATTCTTCATACTGCACCTATTTGCCGTGTAAGACATCTCCTGGATCAAGTGATAAAAGATAGCGGATGGCAGGAATGCTACCGAGCAATACAACTATGACCACCATGACTACGATCAGAGGTACTACGATAGGCGAGGGGGCAATGGCAGAGCCAAATACGGTATAACCTATAATCTGAGTAAAACCTAAGCCGCAGAAATAGCCTAGTACTCCTCCGATTAGACCAGTGATCACTGTCTCAGTTAGAATGGTGCGGACAATCGGTAGATTAAAGGAACCTATCGCCTTGAATAAACCTATTTCTGCACTTCGTTCCATCACACCTGCAGTGATCAAATTAGATATACCCATAGCTGAACCCAGCATCGCTAGCACAGTTATCAACAACATCAATAGCTGCACCTTATCGAGGATGACGCCTTCGCTCTCCGCCACTTGGCGTATGGGCTTAGCTACAGCGTCCGTCAAAACTTCTTGCAGCTGATAGCTAATAGCTGAAACATAGGCGGTGCAATACCACACTTCCCATTCTTTGATGGTCAACTGCTTGGGATTCTTCGCTGCTTTTCGTGCCAGATCATTGTCGGGAGTAGTGAGTGCAGAGACTTCGATACGGCTAATTTTACCCTGTTCTCCGTTCAGTTCTTGTGCTACTGCCAGGGGGACATATAAATACTCATCGTCACGGTCACCAGAGGTAAAAATTCCTTTGACCGTAAAGTTTTTATTCACCTCTTCACCCGTGCTGCGATCGCTACCAGTGACAGTTACTTGATCACCGAGCTTCAGCTGTTGCTTCTCCGCGAGTTCACTACCGATCATCACTTGATCAGTATCGCTGTCCTGCAGCCATTCACCCTCAACTTGCCACCAGTTTTTCATACGCATCATACCCGTATGTACATTTTCACCAGTTGGCACCTTCACTTCATGATCAAACCATGTCCCCAAAATATTTATTTCTTTTGTGGTTGTTTGATCGGATATGGCTAATTGTGCTTTATCGACTAAGTAGGGAGTGTAATCGACGATATTGTATGACCAAAAAATTGTTTTGATTTTTGGCAGCTCTTCTTCTAAAAGATAAGCTCCACCAGTATTGTCAGCTTCACCAACATCATATAATTCGTTGATCAGAGAAGCTTCTTTCGGCAAAACATTGATGTTGGCTCCGTAAGATTTGAGCTCTTCGTTTACTTTATCGCCCACGCCTAACAGAACATTTAGCATCGCTGTCGCCAAAGATACACCCAGTGCCACTGTAAATGCGATGAGAAGCATCTTGCTGTTTTGATAACGTAAGGAACCTTTTACCATTCGCCAAAACATATACACCTCTAACGGAAGCGAGAAGACTCAGCTGACAAGTCTTCTAGATTGACTATGATGTAACGATCTGTGAGTTCGAACTTCAAGGGGATGGGATTACAGCCACCTGGGAAACCGATGGTACCGCGATTCATCACCACATCACACAATTTGCAGACGATTTCATCGCCACGCTCGTAATAACCTGAAGCTCCGCAGATCTCACAGGCATCGAAGCAGACAGAATAAGCGTTGGGAGCCTTTTGGATAGCGATGAAACGGATAAAGTTTCCGTCTGGCGCCTGCCATTCAAAGCGATGTAAGTGCATATCATCTAAACGCTCTATGGGTATCAAAGCCTGTGTTTCCGTGAGTTCAAACTCCTCCGGTGGAGATAACGGCACTTCACGCTCATATATTTTTTTGACGATGCTGAGAGTGGAGATTGCGACGATGAAAAAGAAGACAACAAGCATGGCCCAGCGACGTGCTGAACGCATGATCGCCTTACGCTTACGTAATTCAGCAGGATTTTCAAAAGTACCTGTCAACACTCTATTTTGTAAAAATAGTTGGATAGGTATGAGCAGGAGCACTAACATCACTGCGTAGATAAAAGAGCGATTATTGTTCACAACAAAGGAGATAATCGCAAAAAGAGTGCGATTGCGCGGAATTAAACGCAGTGCATATAGACGTTGTAAAATCTCGATCAATTGAGTGAAAGAATTGAGCAGGAGAGCGATCACAATATACAGACGAGCATTTTTGCCTAGACGAACGCCTGTATTGTAGATAGTTAGGGCTATCATAGCGAGAATTGCTAGACCACAGAACCAGCCCAAAAAACGCAGGATAACATCGGTGTTGATAGTATCGATGCCGTAAGGCTTGAATTCGAGAGTCTGTAAGAAAATACCAGCTAGATAGTAGTAGCAGTAGGTGAGCGTCATCAAAGAGATACTGACTAGTTCGAGATTTTTATAGACTCTTACTTTTTTCTCTGAACTGTCGAGACATCTCTTGCGGATCGCTGGGATCTGTAAGATCAAGTAAAACAGCGTTGATCCCAACACAGTCAGCATCGCTAAAAACGAATAAAAACCGCGTTCTTTATTCAGTTGCGGCAAGTAGCGGATAACTGCACCCGTCAGTGCACAAATCAAACCTCCAAAAATCAAAAAACAACGCACTCTCTTGCGCTTTTTGGGATTTTGTATTTGTATTTGAGAATATACTGCACTGAGTAAGAGGAAAAATAAAATTCCTATTTCAATGACACCGATTAAATACTTGATAGTTCTCCCTCACTCTCTATCACAGATATTAGCAAGGTAGCCGAGGGTTTCCCCTCGGCTAATTATGCAATTAAGGTTGATGTATTACCATCTTCCGGCAGGACCTTCCCATTCAAAGTCTTTGAAGACAACTTTAATAGGCTCAGTCCAGAAACGACCCGGAACACCAGTCTCTTTGTCGACGTGTAAGAGATACTCATTGCCAGGAGCGCTGATCTCGAAGGTGATATCGTAGACACCAGTGCCTTCTTCAAACTTGATGTTGTTGCCGTAGTGAGGTCCGTCTGATGCATTCATAGGCATGCAAGCGACTTCTTGTACTTTGTCGCTGCCTTGCTTCTGAATCAGGACTTTGACGTTCAACCAGGGAACAAAATCGCCTGCACCATAACCGAGTCCGTTGTTCTCTAAGGCAGAGATATCCGCCTCGATATGGCAATCTGCTTCTTCTTTGGCCAAACTGTTGCCAGCAGGCTCCATGTCTACTGGTTGGAAATAAACACCAGCGACTTGCAGATAGGGCTCTGCGACTTGCTCTTCACCCAGATCATACTCTTTGAAACCAGCTGTATCCTCTGCACCAGGAGCAGGGGCTGCAGGAGCTTCAGCCTGAGCTTGAGTAGTAGCGGGAGCTTCTGATGAATTAGCTGCAGGTTCTTCCTTTTTGCTACAACCAACAACTAACATGACGGCCATCAGTAAAGCCAAAACAAGAGAAATTACATTCTTTGTTTTCATGTTTTCTATATCCTCCAAATATATTTGATCAACAAGTCTTTACTTGTTAGAACCTCATTTTGCGGCGGCCTTGTGAGCCTTGGTGTTACGACGGTAGCGAATGAAAATCGCAAATGTCAGCAACAACAATAAAATTTGTGGGATCAAAGTCTCATAGCGATCATAGACACCCAGCCATTCAAAGCTGAAGGCATCGTAATCCTGACCAAAAATGTAAGTCCGGCCAATCAGATCAGCTTCTTGGAACTCGCTGATACCCTTGCCCATAAATGATATACAGAGAATAAACATCAGGGTACTGGTCGCTAAGAAGAAGGGCTTCAGCGGTAATTTGACTGAGAAGTGGCGGATCAAGATGTAGATCACGGCGAGGATAACTATACCAGCACCTATACCAAACCACATATATGTTGAGTCCGTCGTCTTATTGCTCAGAATAGCTTGATAGAAGAGAATCAACTCAGCACCTTCACGAGCGACGGCAATAAAAGCTGAGAATATCAGTGCCCATCGGCTACCTTTGGTTAGAGAGGTATCGACCATACCCTCGATATAATTCTGCCAGCTCTCGACCTCGGCCTTGTTGATCATCCAGTTGGAAACCCAGTAGAGCACCACAACTGCCAACAACATAGCTACACCTTCAAAAATTTCACGACTCTGTCCTGTGCCCGTATCGCTAATACCGAGAGCACTAGTCAGCATATTGAGTGCTACAGCCATGATGACACTGAAGACAACACCTGCGACCGCTCCATAATAAACCCCGTGCATCTCACGCTTTTTATTCGTTTTGGCTAGATAGGCGAGTATGGCGACGATGACGAGAATAGCCTCTAATCCTTCACGCAACAAAAGAGCTAGCGAATAGCTGAATGTTCCCCAACGATCTTTGGCGAGACCAGCATCCACATCTACAGCTTGTGAATTCTGCTGAGATTTTCCGTCCAGAGTCTGAGCATCAGCAAGTAGCATCTCGACCAACTTGTCAACCTCAGCTTGCAATTCCTCGACCGTCACATCTTCTTTGGTCATACGGCGGACTTTGTAGATCTGACCTTCGACTTGGCGACCGTGCTTACCTGAAATATATTCCATAGTAATGCGTTCGAAGCCTGTAACTTCGTAGTGGCCAAAATACGCCTCATTTACTGAATTATAAGCGGCTTCTTTGTCACCCTGCTCAAACTGATCAACCGCTTGCTGTAGTAATGTCTGCATCTCTACAGCAACATCATTCCAGCTAGCAAAAGTTTTGTGATCGCTAGAATCAGCTGCATGCTTCTTTTGCTCTGCTGCTTGGTTTGTTTGACTGGCTTGGTTAGTATCCTGTGCTGCCTGAACCCAGATATTCTGTAGAGGCATTATAGACAATATGCACAGTAATAAAAAAGACAGAAGTAGACTTCTGCGGAATTTAATCTTCATTTATTTCTCCCAGAATTAAGTGCTAATTCATGAGTTAGCATATACTAACATTTTTCTATTTGCAAGAAAAATATAAATAGTGTACTTTATATATTTAGGTTAACCTAAATATATGTGTTTCTTATAACATTCTTATTTGTGATGGTCATAGCTAATTGATAAAATTGTGATCAGCGAGGTAGATATGAGTGTGGAAATAAGCACAGATATGAACGCGAATATGAACGCTAATATGAGCGGATCAAAAATTCAGGTATGTGGTGGTTGCAATGCCAAGATAGGTTCTGTTCAATTAAATAGTATTCTGCGTAATCTGCCATCTGCTCCTCACCATCCTCTCTTACTTACAGATTTTCAATCCAATGACGATGCCTGTGTTTTTCGAATACCCAAAAATCTATCTGACCTCACTGATAATAATAGTGCTGAAACTACTGCAGATCCCTCTGATGACGAAATGGTCGTGCTCCAGACTGTAGATTTTTTCCCTGCACCTGTCGCTGAGCCTTATTATTTTGGTCAGATTGCTGCGGCCAATGCTTTGAGCGATATCTACGCCATGGGTGGTAAACCGGCTTTTGCTTTGAATATTGTGGGTTTTCCTGCTGATAAGGATCCAGAAATATTACAGGAGATCCTCGCTGGCGGACAATCAAAAATAATCGAATCAGGTGCTTGTATCGCAGGCGGTCATTCCATACACGATCATCAAGAAAAGTATGGTCTCTGTGTCACCGGCTTTGCTCCTCTTAAAAGAATTAAGCACAATAATCAAATCTCAAATAATTGTCGACTATTTCTCAGCAAGCCTTTGGGAACAGGTATACTATGTGCAGCTGCATCTTCTGGACTGGTAGCAGAAGCTGAATATAAAACCTTGATCGCAGGGATGACAGAATTAAATAAATATGCCTCAGAACTTGCACTCTCATATAATGCACAAGCAATGACTGATGTTACAGGTTTTGGTTTCATCGGTCACCTATGTGAGATGCTCGGTTACTTAGAGCAAAACAATGATATGTCACAGCTGCAGAGTAGAGCTGAGATATATGGACGCAAGCTCCCTTTCTATCCTGGTGCTGAACGTCTAGCCAAAGAAATGCTACAGACTGGTGGCGGCACTAGAAATAGACAGGCTTTCGGCAAGTATTGTTCCTTCCGTCATAATTCCTTTGTTCGGGAATCTCTGTTGTTTGACCCTCAAACTTCCGGTGGATTATTGATCGCGCTCTCTGAAGACCAAGACTATCTTGCCTTCCTATCTGAAGCAGAAGAGAGAGGTTTAAATATGACTGAAATTGGCAAAATATTTATGGAACCTGGAAAAATTGAAATTATCTAGAGGTGAATATGGAAAAAATAAACGCTCTTGGCATGTTATGTCCCTTACCAGTTATAGAAGCCAAAAACTTTATTAAACAACATCCTCAAGCTGATTTTGCTATCGACGTTGACAATCAGGAGGCAGTGACTAACTTGCAGCAATTAGCAGAACAAAAACACTATTCTGTAACCGTCAAAACTTTTGCCAGTCAGGCTGATCAGCCACGTTCAGCCATGTCACAGAGTACTTCCTACACGGTGACTTTCACCCCTGATAAAACTATGACCATAGATACAACGCCCACACTACAAACTTCAACCGCATCGCTGGAGCAAATTTCTAGTAATTCCGACGATTATATTGTTGTGATATCTTCAGATCAAATGGGCGTGGGCGACGAAGAATTCGGTAAGGATTTGCTGAAAAACTTCATCTATGCTCTCAGCGAGAGTGAAAAATTGCCGCAAGCCATTATTTTCTATAATAAAGGTGTGTTGATTTCGACTAGCGATGACGAAAAACTCTTATCTGATCTCTTCTCTTTAGCTGATGCTGGTGTGGAGATTCTGTCTTGTGGCCTATGTTTAAACTTCTACGAATTAAGTGAACAACTCAAGATCGGTAAAGTAACTAACATGTTCAATATCGTCGAAATGATGAGTGAATATCGAATTGTCAAACCCTAACCATGGCTTTACAAAACATACAACGCCAATATTTGTTGCTGCATACTAATAATTTGCAGCAACTATTTACATATCAGCAAATTTTATCAGCTTGGCGTCTGATACCTACACCACCTGAGATAACCGAAGGTTGTGGTCAATCACTTAAATTAGACATCTCCAAAGAACAATTCTGCCAACTCAGAGAAATAAGTATCAAACCAAATTCTTCTGAACAAATTATTCAAATTTTAAACGAAATATCAGGTGTAAATATCTATCAGATTCAAAAAGCGAAGAAGAATGTATCTGCTACGTTGTTTTTTGTCTTTAGTAAACAAGGTTCGAGGGAAGTATGGCCATTAAAAATATAATCTACTTTGATAATGCAGCGACATCTCTGCCAAAACATCCAGCTGTCGTAGAAGCTGTCTCAGAACTCCTCTCTGAGTACAACTGTGGTAATCCTGGTCGTAGCACCCATCAAGCAGCTCGCAACAGCTGGCA
>JAEWFX010000042.1 GCA_023388605.1 Bacillota bacterium | reverse complement strand
ATACCTATGCTGGTGAGATCATCGCTTGTATCGAAAAACATGGTCCGTACGTAGTGATTCTGCCCGGCATCGCCCTGCCTCATTCCACTGAGAATGCTGAGGGTGCCATCGGTACAGCCATCGGTTTTATGTACAGCAAACGCCCTGTCGCTTTTGAACCTGGCAATCCCGACAAAGACGCACAGATTTTCTTCACTTTGAGCTCTACTAATCCAGATGAGCATCTGGAAAATATGCAGAGACTGTATACCGTGTTGACAAATGAGGAGGCTCTAGCCGCTCTCAGAGAAATAGAAAAACCTGAAGATTTATTGAAAATCGATCAATTGGTCGCCCAACAATAATTTTCGGTGGAGGTGTTAAATGAATAGTATTTTAGAAGTGCTACAGACGGTGTGGGTATTCTTCGCTAAGAATATTCTCACTCAGCCGCAATTCTTCATCGGTTTGATGGTAGTTGTCGGATATGTATTGTTGAAAAAGCCCTGGTACGATGTGCTCGCTGGTTTCTTTAAGGCTGTTATCGGCTATATGATCCTGTCAGTCGGTTCAGGCGGATTGGTATCTAATTTCCGTCCTGTATTGGTCGGTCTGAAAGATCGTTTCAATCTCGACGCCATGGTCATCGATCCTTATTTCGGTCAAAACGCTGTTCAAGCAGGTATGGATCCTGCCAACAACGGACCTGCTTTCGTAGCTGGTAAGAGCTTCAGTCAAGTAATGCTCTTGCTCTTAGTCGCATTTATCTTCAACATCCTCTTAGTTGCTTTGAAGAAATACACTAAGTGCCGTGCCATCTTCACCACAGGACACGTTCAGCTGCAACAAGCTGCAACCGCTTTCTGGTTGATCTTATTCTGCTTCCCCAGCCTGAATAATACTGGTGTATTCATCGTCATGGCCTTGGTCTTAGGTCTCTACTGGGCAGTCGGTACCAACTTAACTGTCGGACCTTGCCAAAAACTCACTGATGGTGCTGGCTTCTCTATCGCTCACCAACAAATGTTCGGTGTCGCTCTCTTCAGCTATCTATCTGAGAAGATGAATGCTAAGAGTAACAAAAAATCCAAACGTATCGAAGACCTCAATCTGCCTGGCTTCTTGAGAATCTTCAATGAGAACTTAGTCGCCACAGCTATCTTGATGACCTTGTTCTTCGGAACCATCTTGACAGTTCTCGGCAAAGACTTCTTAGTCGGACATGAATTCCTCAAAGCAGAAGACAATTTCTTCTTCTACATCCTCAAAACTTCGTTGAACTTCGCCGTCTACCTGAGCATTCTGCAATTAGGTGTACGTACCTTCGTCACTGAGTTGACCAACTCATTCCAAGGTATCTCCACCCGCTTGCTCAAGGGTTCTGTCCCTGGTGTCGACTGTGCTGTTTCCTACGGATTCGGTTCCCCCAACGCCGTCACCATTGGCTTCCTCTTCGGTGCTCTGGGTCAGCTTCTAGCTATCCTCGCTCTGATCGCTCTCAAGAGCCCAGTCGTGGTCATCGCTGGTTTCGTGCCTGTATTCTTCGACAACGCGACCATCGGTGTCTTCTGTAACAACCGCGGTGGTATGAGAGCTGCCATGCTCTTCCCCTTCATCTCCGGTCTGTGCCAAGTCTTCGGTTCAGCTCTGATCGCCGGTTGGGTCGGTATGGCATCCTTCGGTGGTTACCTCGGTATGTGGGACTGGGCAGTTATCTGGCCGACCTTCACCGTCGCTATGAAGTATCTCAGCTACATCGGTCTAGCAATCATCGTGGTCGCTCTGATCGCCATCCCGCAGCTGCAATACCGTGCTAACAAAGAGACCTACTTCTTAGAGACCGAAGATTATCAAAAGTGCAAAGAGCTTCGTGCTGCTAAACAGAAATAAATAAATACAGAGGGGTTGCTACGGCAGCCCCTTTAGGAAAGAGGTAAATATGGCAAAGATTTTAGTAGCCTGTGCAAATGGTGCTGGTACTTCTCTGATGATGAAAATGTCTGTTCAGAGAGCCTGTGATCGTCTAGGTATGAGAGTAGACAATATTCATCACTGCTCACTTTCTGAAGGAGTAAGCAGTGCCCGTCAATTCGACATCGTCTTCGCACCGCTCAATTTTGTAGATATGTATCAAAGTGCTGCCGATGCAGGTGTTATGGTCATCGGTCTACGCAATGTTTTGAGTGATCAAGAAGTAGAAGAAAAGCTACGTGCCAACAACGCTCTGGAAAAATTCAAATAATGAAATTTACTAAACAAAAATTAACTGACCTCAAGCTGTGCTATGCCATCGGTATGTTTAAGGGAGAATACAGCGGTAAGGTTATTGATTCATTTCTTGTCGCTACCGAAAAAGAAGGTCCCTGTCTACGTTTCGATACTGATGGAAACTTCCTAGAAGAAGTTTGGTCTGGTCCAGGCGGAGTCATGACTATCACTCAAGTCCCAGGTCGTAATGATCAGATTTTAGCTACTCAGGAGTTCTACTCACCTAATTGTGGTGCTGAAGATGCTCGTATTGTCTCAGCCACTCGTGGTGCTGACGGTAAATGGGAAGTACGTACTCTCTGTGACCTACCTTATGTTCATCGTTTTGGCATACTGCGTTCAGACAATGGTAATTACTTAGTAGCCTGTACCATCAAGAGTGATTGTGAATACCGTGAGGATTGGCGTTTTCCCGGCAAGATCTTCGTCGCTAAGTTGCCTGAGGAATTAGAGCAATTCGATGCTGACAAGCAATTGGAACTCACAGTATTACGTGATGAACAGTTGAAAAATCATGGTTTTTATCTTTTACCAGATAAAAAATCCTGCTTGATCTCGACGGAAGAAGGAGTCTACCACATCACACCTCCCAGTGAGCAACAAGCTGATTGGCAAGTAGAAGAGCTGCTGCAAAAAGCAGTTTCAGATATTTGTCTAGTCGATTTTGACGGTGATGGTCGAGAAGAATTGGTCACCTTAGCTGACTTTCACGGAGATGAGCTCAGCGTCTACAAACAGGATGATGCCGGTAAGTACAGTGAATTGATCTATCGTCACCCCGAACCGCTACCTTTTTTACACGCCATTTGGTCAGATGAATTGGCTGGCAAAAAAGTAGCTGTGCTCGGACATCGCAAGGGAGATAGAGACCTCTTCGTACTCGATTATGTCGACGGTGAATTCCAATTGATCAATATCGATCACGATCGTGGCCCTACCAATTGTTGTGTTTTTCATACAGAGCAAGCGACCAAGATCATCGCAACTAATCGTGAAACAGACGAGGTCGCACTCTATACATTAGAAAAGAATTAAGGAGTTTTTTATGCCTCATATTAAAGATATAACCCGTGAAAAATGGATTTTGGGTGCTTTCCCCGAGTGGGGCACCTGGTTAAATGAAGAGATCGACAATTATCAAGTCGAAAAAGGTAGCTTCGCCATGTGGTGGCTCGGCGTTGTCGGTATGTGGTTTAAGACCGAGAACGACACCAACATCGCTATGGATCTGTGGTTCGGTAACGGTAAACGCACTCAAAAAGTCGCTGATATGGCTCCCTATCATCAAATGCGTAATATGATGGGTGTCAAAAAACTGCAACCCAATCTCAGAGCCTATCCCATCGTCTACGATCCCTTCGCTGTAACCAAGTGTGATGCAGTGTTCTCAACCCATTATCACAACGACCACATCGACCCCTTCTTCGCAGCGGCAGTTATCAATAACTGTGAAAACGAAGTTCCTTTTATCGGTCCTAAGGAGTGTGTAAAGAAGTGGATTTCATACGGTGTACCAGAGGAGCGTTGCCGTGTCGTCAAACCAGGTGATGTGATCAAGATCAAAGATACCGAAGTACACGTGCTCGATTCCTACGATCGCACCTGCTTAGTGACAACTGAGGTCGGGGAAAATCTCAAGGGCGTATGTCCCACCAATATGGACGATAAAGCAGTCAACTATCTGTTTAAATTCCCCAATTGCACTGTTTATCACAGCGGTGATTCTCACTACAGCATCCGCTATGCTGAGATCGGCAAAAAGTTCGATATCGATGTCGCCTTCGGTGCTTTCGGCGAAAATCCTCCTGGCTGCCAAGACAAGATGACTTCAGTCGATATGTTGCGTATGGCAGAAGCTCTGCGCTGTAAAGTAGTAGTGCCTGTACACCACGATGTCTGGACTAATTTCAAGGCTGACCCTAAAGAGATCAGTTTGCTCTACGATTTCAAAAAACATGCTCTACAGTATAAATTCCATCCCTTCATCTGGGATGTGGGTGGACAATATGTCTGGCCACGCGATAAAGATCTACGTGAATACCACTATCGTCGAGGTTTCGAAGATTGCTTCGAAGAAGAGCCCAATGTGCCCTTCACCTCGATACTCTAGTAGTTTTCAAGTCGCATACCAGACAGCGAGTATGGTTGAGAGCCTTACTCGCTGTCTTTATAATTGAGGTAATAAGTCTAGGGAGTTGCCTATGCATAAATTACAAGCACCTAAAGTATTCACCGATGGCATCGCTATCGGCAAGATTTTTCTAGTAAAAGAAGTAGAATATAAAATCGCAGATTATCGTGTAGAGTCTGAGGCGGACAAAACAGCTGAAGTAGAGAAGTTTATGAAAGCTGTGGAAAAAGTGTCTGCTAATCTAGCAGAAATTGCCAGCGAAAACCCTATTTTTGCTGGACATTTGGCTATCGTCAGCGATTTTACCTTACATGATTCTGTCAAGCAGAAGATTCAGGCGGGTGACAATGCTGAGAGCGCTACTCAAGCGGCCATCGCCGAGCTCAAAGCGGTATTCGAATCTATGGATGATGCCTACATGAAAGAGCGTGCAGCTGATATGGTCGATGTGGGCGAACAATTGATCGCAGCATTACAAAATAGAGATGCAGATAAATTCGCCTCCCTCAAAGAGCGCTCTGTCATCATCGCACGTGACCTCTATCCTTCTGATACAGCTCAACTGGATCTCAGTAAAGTAGCTGGCTTCATCACTGAAGAGGGCGGTGTAACTTCGCATGTCAGTATCATGGCTAAGGGTATGGGTATCCCTGCACTGGTTGGTGTGAAGGGCATCCTCGAAGCTACAGCCAAAGCTAGCCAGGTAGTTTTCAATGCGGCTACAGGCGAGATCTTCATCGATCCAGATGCTGACTTCATCGCCGAATACAGCGAAAAGCAGGCGGCAGAGGAGAAGGAGCGGGCTGAATTGCTCGCCAAAGCGGATCAACCGGCGACGACTGTCGATGGCCATACCGTCAAAGTGTATGCCAATGTCGGCAATGTAGACGATATCAGCAAAGCGGTAGACAAGCACTGCCGCGGCGTCGGTCTCTTCCGCACAGAATTTCTCTATATGGAGAATGATCATTTCCCCGATGAAGAGGAACAATACAAGGTATACAGTGAGGCGTGCAAGGTGTTGGGCGGTGAAGAGATGATCGTCCGAACTTTAGATATCGGCGGAGATAAGACGCTCAGTTACTACACTTTCGATTTCGAAGAAAACCCCTTCCTCGGATATCGCGCGATCCGCATGTGTCTAGATCAACCCGAGATTTTGCTCACGCAGTTCAAGGCCTTGTTGCGTGCAGCTGTCGACGGCAAGATCAAAATCATGTTGCCGATGTTGATATCGTTGAGTGAGCTATCTGAAGCTAAGAAATTACTCGCTCAAGCCAAAGATGAACTCGAGCAAGCTGGAGTTGCCTATAGTGCTGATGTCGAACTCGGCATGATGATCGAGACACCAGCAGCTGTTTTGCAGGCGGACGATTTCGCTAAAGAAGTAGATTTCTTCAGTATTGGCACCAATGATCTCACCCAGTATGTGTTGGCGGTTGATCGTGGTAACAAAAAGATCAATCACCTGTACAATTCCTTCCATCCAGCCGTATTGCGTGCGATTAAAGAGGTCATCGATGCTGGACATCGTGCTGGTATTGAAGTCGGTATGTGCGGTGAGTTCGCCTCTGACGATAAGGCAGCCAAAGTCTTATTGGGTATGGGATTAGATGAATTCAGCATGGCTTCTGGCTCCACACCTAAGATCAAACAATTGGTACGTGAATCGAATTACAGCGACCTGGCTGCTAAGGTCGAGCAAGTGTTAAAACTGGCTACAGCAGAAGAAGTTTTGGCTGAAATCGCTAATTGGTAGTATTCGAAGGATCTTTTTACGAGGCATCTCTAGAGATGCCTCTACCTATTGATCTAACTAATGATTTACGTTCCGGCTATCTTGTGTCATCCGGCTATATTATAATTTATTCGATAACAATTCATCCGTCTTAGGATGTTCAGAAAGAGGTCATAATGGTCAGTAAAGAAGTCTTAGTCCGCAACAAAACTGGTTTACATCTGCGACCTGCTACCGAACTCAGTGCAGTTTGCAGTCAATGCCCCTGCAATGTCACCATCGTCTGTGAGAAGGGCAATATCAACCCGAAGTCTGTCTTGATGTTGATGGCAGCTGGTATCAAAGCTGGTACCAAGATCACCGTTCAATGTGACGGCGAACAAGAGCAAGAATCACTCGATAAGATCATTGCAGCCATCGAAGGTGGTTTCGGTGAGGAGATGGTCTGTTAATGTCCGCACTAGAGTACATCAAGAGCCGTCGCAGTTATCGTCACGGCTACACAGAGCGTCAAGTCACTAAGGATGAATTACTGCAAATTATAGAAGCAGCTTATGAAGCTCCTTCTGGCTGTAATTTACAGACAGTAGATGTAATCGGCATCTTAGATCCTGTTCTTTTGCGAGAGGTAAAGGACATCGTCGATATCAAGTGGGCTGAAGATGCCACAGCTGCAGTTGTCTTAGTCTGCCGTAAACTAACTCGCGCTGGTGCCGGAGAATCTAGATACAAGGAAGACTTCGGTGCGGCAGCAGAGAACCTACTGGTTCAAGTCGCCTCCATGGGTCTGGCATCTTGTTGGATTCAGGGTGGTATAGAAGGCGAAAAAGCTTCAGCCTTGCACAGTCTCCTAGGAGTTCCTGACGATATATTGGTGATGGGTTACTTCCCCATAGGTGAACCAGCCAAGCCAGTCACGCCACCCAAACGCAAGTCCATCCACGAACGATGTTTCCTAGATGGCTACGGGAAAAGCTTAAATCTGTAGAAAACCGATAAGAAATGCTGTTTGTAAGCATTTCTTATTAATTTGCACAAAAATTAGCTAAATTTTTGTCGGTTAAAATATTATTAAATTTCCTGTTTTATGTTAAATTAGTTTTATCAACTATTTATTAGGGAATGTGGAGGGTATCATGGATTTGGCTTTTGTCTTATATCCAGTTGTCGCATGTGGTGTAGTCGCTTTGCTCTACGCCATCTTAAAAGCGAAATGGATCTATAAGAAGAATCTAGAAAATAAAGTTTTAGAAGAGATCGGTGGCTATATCTCGGAAGGTGCGATGGCTTTTTTGACTCGCGAATACAAAGTGTTGACACCTTTTATCGCACTGGTCGCAACATTCTTATTTTTCGGTAATAGCGGTATTTTACGTTATCAGAGTATAGCGTTTATACTCGGTGCTTTTGCCTCAGCCCTAGCTGGTTTCATCGGCATGAAAGTCGCTACAGCAGCTAACTCTCGTACTGCTCAGGCAGCTAAAGATGATGGTCTCAACTCTGCACTACAAGTTGCTTTTGCCGGAGGTAGTGTCATGGGTATGAGTGTAGTCGGTCTAGCTTTAGTCGGTCTCTTTATTGTTTTGTTTGTCTCCATCAGTTTTTTAGGTTTTGAAGAGACAGTTCTTAACGATATAGTTTTACCTCTTGGTACGGCATTTTCTCTGGGAGCCTCCTCAATCGCTCTCTTCTCACGTGTCGGTGGCGGTATATATACAAAGGCTGCTGATGTCGCGGCCGACCTCGTCGGTAAAGTGGAAGCAGGTATACCTGAAGATGATCCTCGCAATCCCGCGACCATTGCTGATAACGTAGGAGACAATGTCGGTGACGTAGCTGGCATGGGTGCTGACTTGTTTGAATCTTTCGTCGGATCCATCGTAGGATCGATGATTTTGGGTCTGACCATCCAAGCTGATGCAGCAACCAAATTGCGCTTGATGCTCTTGCCTTTGATGGTAGCTGCCTTAGGTGTTATCGCCTCGATCTTAGGCACTTTATTCGTCCGCACTAAACCTGGTGCAAATCCTCAAAAAGCATTGAATATCGGTACTTTTGCAGCAGCTATCTTCGCGATCCTAGGTGTCTTCGGACTCTTGCATGTGTGGTTGGGTGATGCTACTTTCGGCCAAAACATGGATAAGATGCATATCCTAGCTGCCACTGCTGCTGGTCTGATCGCTGGTGTGATCATCGGACAAATTACAGAATTCTATACGGGTACTCATAAGCGTCCCGTCGTCTCTATACTCAAATCTTGTGAGACTGGTTCTGCTACAACTATCATCACTGGTGTGGGCGTCGGTATGCGTAGTACTTTCCCCACCGTCGTGGTCATCGCTGTCGGTATTATGGTAAGTTTTGTGATGGCTGGACTCTACGGTGTCGGTATTGCTGCAGTAGGTATGCTCGTAACTCTGGGTATTCAATTAGCAGTAGATGCCTATGGACCCATCGCCGACAATGCTGGAGGATTGGCTGAGATGGCAGGTTTGCCACATGGTGTACGTAAGATCACAGATAGTCTGGACGCCGTCGGTAATACCACCGCTGCGATTGGTAAAGGTTTCGCTATCGGTTCTGCCGCTCTGACTTCGATTATCTTATTCTCATCCTTTAAGAATCTGTCTGGTTTGACTGTCGTCGATATCACTGATACCAAGGTTTTGGTAGGTATCCTCATCGGTTCAGTTATACCTTTCTTGTTCTCAGCTCTCGCTATGTCCGCTGTAGGTAAGGCAGCATTCAAAATGATCTCTGAAGTTCGTCGTCAATTCCGTGAGAAGCCGTCCATTCTGACTGGCGAAGACAAGCCTGATTATCGTCGTTGTGTCGATATCAGTACTCAGTCTGCTCTCACCGAGATGCTGCTGCCTGGTCTCTTGGCTCTGATCTCTCCGATCGTCATCGGTTTTGCAGGTGGTGTTGAGATGTTGATGGGTCTTCTAGTAGGTGTAACAATAACTGGTGTAGGCCTAGCAATCTTCATGTCCAATGCTGGTGGTGCTTGGGATAATGCGAAGAAGATGGTAGAAGAAGAGGAGGATCGCAACAAGAACTCAGAAGCTTACAAAGCTGCTGTCGTCGGTGATACTGTAGGTGATCCGTTCAAAGATACTGCTGGTCCTGCTCTAAATATTTTGATCAAAATCATGTCCATGGTCGCATTGGTTATCGCGCCGATGCTCCGTGCCTTCTGGGGGTAATTATGACAAAAGAATATCAACCACATCTGTACATGATCTGTTATCCTAATTCGGCGTTGGTGCTATCACACTTATCGCCCGAGGATTTTGTATTCCGTTATAGCTATGGTTCAGCTAGCTATTACTCTGGCAAACTGATCTTCGCAGAGATAGATATCAATTATCGCAACCCGTATTTTCAGATCGAAAAAGCTTTGTCTGAGTTTAAACCTCACTCAGACGGCAGTCCTAAGGCAACTAAGTATCTGTCCAGCTATCGTGTATTGGAACATGTGGAGATCGATGCCATACAGACCATGTATTTAGCCAATGCTGATGGTACCTGCTATCCCTTGCAAGCAGCGGAATACACACCTTCCACCCGTGATTATGATCTTAAGATCTACGCTGAGATCACACCACTCACCATGTTGACACTTTCACGCTTGAACATGCGTGAATTCGGAGCGCATCTGACGGGTGGTCAAGATTATCTCAGTGTACCGCGTCTCTGCTTCATGCAGTTGGATCTGGACATCGAGACTTTCCTGCGCGACTTTGAGATGGATCCCTTTATGCAACCACCACTGGAAGGTGTACATCCTTCAAAATTACGCAATGCCATCATGGACATGCGTCATCGTTCGAAGAAGATGATGAAGGGTCTGACTCTAGATACAGCTTTCACCAAGGAATCATTCAAACGCATCAAGCACGGCATCATGATTGTCGATGATAAGCAAGAGAAATTCTTCCCCATGCCTGATCTGCGTGAAATAGAGAAAAACAACCTGAGATTCTACAAAGATATGTAATTGTACAGGGCTTGTTATACAAGCCCTTTTTGTTTAACCATGAATCTGACTGAATTATTGACTAGTTCATCTACTGTATTGGATCAAGCGATTGCTGATCGACGTTATCTTCACTCTTATCCTGAGATCTCCGATCATGAAGTCGCTACCTCGGCTTGGTTGAAGGAACGCTGTAGAGAATGTGGCTTCGAGATCGTGGAGGTAGAGGGTACGGGTTTCATAGCGATTCTACACGGTGAAGCTACCGAAGGGGATACTCCAATCTGTATCGGTCTACGTACTGACATCGATGCCCTGCCGATCGCGGAAGCCATCTACAATGCCGGTGGCAAAAAGCGCAGCTGTCTATCGCAGAATCTAGGAGCGATGCACGCCTGTGGGCATGATGCGCACATGGCTATTCAATTAGCAATTGCCCGTATACTCGCCGGTCATCGTCAGAAAATAGCTGGAGATATTATCTTTATCTTTGAGCAAGGGGAAGAGACGCACAGTGGCATAGATGCCATGATCGATACCCTCAAAAATTATCCATTGACTGCCATCTACGGCACACATGTCTTTACGGGATTACCCACCCATACTGTAGCTATCACGCCTGGAGCTGTGATGTCGGGGATGACCAATTTACACTGTCAGATCAAAGGTTTAGGCGGACATAGTTCGCGTCCTGACTTAGCGCGTTCGCCTATCTTCGGAGCAGCTAATTTCTTACAGACATTGACCAATGCTTGGACAAATTGCACACATCCTGAAAAGGTAGTGACTTTAGGTATCGGCAGTATCAGCGGTGGTTCACCACAAGCCTACAATGTTATACCCGATAAAGTGCAAATCGATGGAACCCTGCGATTTTTTGATCTCGAAGCAGGGAGGAGAGCGCTGCAATTATTCAACCGTGTAGGCGAGACCAGTTGTGCCTACAACGAACTTAGCTATCTGCCGACTTCGGATCATGGCGAGACCATACCGCCAGTGATCAACGACCGTAGACAAGCAGCTAAACTAGCTGAGCTAGTACGAGATCATTTGGAGCTCTCGGTACTAGATAATTACCGTTGGTACGCATCGGAAACTTTTGCTAGATATAGTGAACTCTGTCCTTGTCTCTTCACTCTCAGTGGATGTAGAGATGAAGATGTCGGATCTATTTCTGAGCACCACACTGAAGATTTTGACATAGATGAAGCAGTGATCGCTGATGCTATATCTCTAGCACTCTGTTGGATTTATCAACAATTTAATTTTTAATACCTTCATTTGTGGCAGAATCAGTAGAGATACTGATTCTGTGGAGGTAGCATGGATAAAGTTTTAAGCGTACAGCACGTATCTAAGAGCTTCAGCAATAAGATCGTGCTCCATGATATTTCACTCGATCTTCATCGTGGTGAGATCTATGGTCTAGTTGGACGCAATGGTTCTGGCAAAACGACACTGATCAAAATCATCACGGGCGTAACAGCTATGGATTCGGGACAACTATGTCTATTTGATAATCCTAATGCTCGACAAGAACGTTATCGTCTAGGATCGTTGATCGAGTCCCCTGCCTTATTCGACAATCTAACTGGTCGTCAAAATCTGGAGTATTTTCGCCGTCAACGCGGTTTTGTAGATCCTTTGGAGGTCACCAATTTACTGGCACAAGTTGGTTTAGCTAACTATATTGATGTCAAAGTTAAAAAATATTCTCTAGGTATGCGTCAGCGTTTAAGTATCGCTTTAGCTATGTTGGGGAAACCAGATGTTTTGATTCTAGATGAACCTATTAATGGCATAGATCCTAGCGGAATTGTTGAGATGAGGATTCTGCTACGAGAATTAGTAGAGAAATATCAGATAAGTATTCTGATTTCCAGCCATATTCTAGAAGAACTATCTCAGCTAGCACACCGTTTTGGTATTTTAGATAAGGGCATGATCGTAGATGAAGTAACTAGGGAACAGCTTGTGAATGCAGTTGGTAAGTACCTAGTGGTTGAGACGACGGATTCAGCACATTGTTGTGCCATCATCGAACAGGAGTTCGGCATCTTCAACTACAATGTCGTCGATAGAAAAACCATCCACATCCATGAAGCTATTGAACGTGCAGCAGAGATCAACCGTGTTCTGATCACTAAAGGAGCAGAGGTCTCAGCTTTTTATTGTCATCGCGAGTCATTAGAAGATTACTACATGCGTATACTGGAGTGTGAGGGTCATCGCAATGCTTAATTATATTCGCTCTGAACTATATCGTGCTCTACATATCAAAGGATATCTCTGGCTATCAGTCTTCATTTTATCGATAATTATCCTAGCTACGTGCTCGGCACCAATACAGTTTCTGCCCGAAATTTTGATCACATTTTCGAGTGTTGGTGTAATCTGTTTAGTTCAAATAGTAGCTATCTTCACTTATAAGAAAAAAGAAATTCAACGTCAGATTCTTTCCTATGGGACATCTAAGTTGACGATTTTTGTCGGTGATATCATCGTACAGAGCATTATCATCATTCTCTATATTTTGCAGGTAGTATTGCTCACTCAGCTGATTATGCTAGCTTTTGGCACTTCTCTTCAGTACATACATTGGATTATAGCTTTGTTTGAGATACTCTGTGTCCCGGCTTTAGTGATCAGTGTGCAGAGTATTGTTTATATTGTTCAATCACGTGCTCTAGGTGTAGTTATTTATACCTGTATGTATACAGTGGTAATCGGTAGTATATATTTTCTATTTTTACTCTATAACAGTAGATGGATATTCTGGTTAATGCCATATCTGTTCGCTAATACGATAGTGATAATTATCGATGGAAATATGTATTACCAAAATTTTAATCAAATTGAGTATATGACTACTACCTACTCAATATTACTGTCAAAGCTACCGATTATTTTCGCTAATTTTATAGTCAATTTCTTAGCAGGATATATGGTATTTAAGAATAGGGAATATTGATGATTTGGTTATCAATCACAATTATCTGCATATTGCTTTTTCTACTTTTTAGTTTTTGGAAACAGATACGCCTGTTCCGCCAGATGATGGAGAGATCATTGAATGCTAGAGACCTGCGTACACCGAGCATACAGGTCAATTTTCCCTTACAGGAATTAAAGCGTTTGGCTCAATTGATCAGCAAACAGCGAATCCTTTTGCGGGAAGAATTAGATGATTTACATTGTTCTAACGAGAATCTGCGTGATCAAATTACCTCGATCAGCCACGATCTACGTACTCCTTTAATGGCCATACAAGGCTATTGGGAGCTGTATGAAAACTCTAAAGATCCTATTGAACGCGAGCAATACTTGCAGACGATTAAGCAGCGTCTAAGTATGCTCAGCCAATTGATCGATGATTTCTATGCTCTCACTCAACTCCATCGCAACGAACAGAATCGTGAGCATTTAACCTCCACTGATCCAGCGGAGATACTGACAGAGATGGCATTTCTTTTTTACGATGATTGCGAGCGACGTAAATTGTCGGTGACACCCCAAATCGATGCTGGTATTAAAGTTATGGCTGACCCACAAGCCCTCAGACGCGTATATGCGAATATTTTTCAGAATATTTTGCGTTATGGCTATGGAGAGGTGAATATTTGGCATGGGAGAGAGTTGCCAGAGTCGATAAAAAAATATCTGTATGAAGCGAATATAAAACTACCCGATGCAAAGCTGTTCACCGTTTTTGGCAATCAAGTTGGTGCCAAACAAAATCTACCTGCCAATTGCAATCATTTTTTCAAAAGATTCTATCGTGGTGATCTCAGCCGCCATCACACAGAGGAGATTTCGTCTGGACTCGGGCTATATATCTGTAAATTACTCTTGGATAGTCAGCATTTTCAGATCTTTGCTTGCAGCAGCGATGAACATCCGCAACGCCTATTCTTGGTTATCGCTTACTAGATTAGCAGTAGAACCAAATAACTCAGCTAGCAGATCGCGGCGCAGATTTTCGCCGATAAAGACCACACGCTGATCTTCTTCGTCAGAGAATCCAGTGATGGAGTACTGACCATCTACCAGATCAAAACGCAGGTAGCCCTGATTAGTCTTCACATAACCTTTGGCGCGGACTACATGACCACAAGCACGACGTATCAGAATCTCTAGGCAGGCGATCAGAGTATCTGGAGAAGCTATCTGAGGATCAGTCAGAGCAAAATTTTCTAAAGCTTTAGGTGCAGCAGCCTGTTGGATACGGAAGCGACGTCCTACTGAAATTTTTGCTTGATCTAGCGATTCTAAGATCAACTCTTTGTCCAGTAATTTTTCCCAATCTTCCTTCGGCCAACTGTCATAGTGTTGTGTAGGGAAATCAACATCAGCTGGGAGTTTTAAGTCGCTGCGGATCCTGGCGAAGTCTTTACTATCTAGTTGTTCCGACTTGCTCAAGACGACAGTGCCAGCATGATTGACTTGATTACTAAAATAGTTGGCAAAATCTTGACGCGAACGTTGGTAAGTATTGGCGTCGACAATGGTGATGGGGGCGAGCAAGCCGATCTGTTCGTAGCAGATATTGCGTAATTTGCTGAGTATACGACTAGGTAAGCCAACACCACTGGGTTCGATGATCAAGAATTCAGGATCGATGGTATTGGCGATTGTCATGACAGAATTAGTGAAATCGAGAGTGGTCGAACAGCAGATACAGCCTTCTGTCAATTCCCATATCTCTAAGCCTTCAGCTACTTTTTCTGCCTTAGATCTGACATCTTCACGCAAAATTTTGCTGTCTAGATCGATGGAGCTGAATTCATTCTCCACGATGGCGAAACGGCGTCCAGTCTGCTTGACTAATTCTGTGATAAATCTTGTTTTACCTGCTCCTAAAAAGCCCGAGACAATAAGTATTTTCATAGCGTTATTTTAGTTTTTCAAGTTGTTTTGAGCAATAAAAAAAGCCCGAGCCGAAGCTCGGGCAGAACAATAAATTATAAGACGACGACGGGTTTGATCAGGTCGGCGGGCTTATCTTTCATCAGGAAGAGAGCATCTTCTACGTGCTCAAAACCTTGGAATTTGTGGGTGAGCATCAAGGAGACGTCGAGTTTACCAGCTGCGACTAAGCTGCCGAGTTTCTCTAAGCGGAGACGTCCACCAGGCATCAGACCACCAGTGACTAATTTGTGACCCATACCGACACCCCATTCAGCACGAGGAATCTTGACGAATTCGCCTGAGCCGAGGTAGTTGACGTTACCAATACGTCCGCCGGGTTTCAGAACTTTGATAGCAGGATCGAAGGTATCGTTATCACCACCAGCGACGATAACTTTATCGACACCTTTACCACCGGTCATCTCTAATACTTGTTGATCGATCGGGCCATCTTTGTAGCCGATGAAATCGGTAGCACCATATTGTTTAGCGACATCGCGGCAAACTTGGCGAGTACCGACGCAGATGATGCGAGAAGCACCGCGTAAAGCAGCACCAGCAACTGCCATCAGACCGACGGGACCGATACCGATAACGAGAACTGTATCACCGAATTGAACATCTGCTAACTCGACACCGTGGAAACCAGTGGGGACCATGTCAGAGAGCATACAAGCTTCAGCAGGGCTGATTGCATCGGGTAGATGAGCTAAGTTGCCATCAGCATCGTTGACATGGAAGTATTCACCGAATACACCATCTTTGAAGTTTGAGAATTTCCAGCCTGCGAGCATGCCGCCTGAGTGCATAGGATAGCCAGCTTGAGCTTCGAGTGAATCCCAGTCAGGAGTAATAGCTGCGACCATGATACGATCGCCAGGTTTAAAGTCCTTGACCAATTCGCCGACTTCTTCGACAACACCGCAGCCTTCATGGCCTAGGATCATGTTGTGGCGTTCACCGATTGCACCTTCCCATACAGTGTGAATATCTGAAGTACAGGGAGATAGAGCGAGAGGACGGATAATAGCATCCTTAGGTCCACATTTGGGACGATCTTTCTCGATCCAACCGGTTTTGCCGATTTCGAGCATAGCATAACCTTTCATGATAAATACCTCCTAAACGTTAAAACGCATTTATGTGGATATTATACACTGTTAAAGAATTAAACAATAGCGAATTGAGAATAATTTAAATCACCTTATTTAACTGGGTGTTTTGCCTAGTCTTTTCTTAAAAAGAGATACAAATGAGAATAAATTATCGTTTTTGCGAAGGGCTTCTGACTTAAATAAAAACAAATGTGAAATATGCGGTCGAGGATATGAAATCTACTGCAAGATTTCTAGGCTATATCTTAAAATATAAGTGAGAATTTGGAGGTAAGCTTGGAGCAATGGAAAGCTAACATCGCCCGTTGGATAGTCAGTCGACAAAAACGGATTATAGTGTTTTTCGTTTTGTTGGCGGTGGCCAGCATCTTCGCTCTGCCGTATGTTAAGATCGCTTATAACCTCACCGATTACATTCCTGAAAAAGCTCCTTCAACCATCGCAATTCATCAGCTGCAGCAGGATTTTCAAGAAGAATTACCCAATGCAGATGTCATGGTCAAAGTTGACAGTATTGGCGAAGCACTTGAGTACAAACAAAAGCTCAGCGCATCTTATGCGGTCAAGCGTGTCCTGTGGTTAGATGATGTGATGGATCTTCGCACGCCTTTAGAAGTGGTTGATAACCCCAATATCAATTCCATGTACCAGCAGGGTCAGGCTCTCTTTATGCTGACTATGGATCTGGATCAAGATCTCGTCAAAGCCTTGGCTGATATCAGATCTATAATTGGTAGCGATGGTGCGGTACGCGGACAACTGGTTGAGTATGTGACGGCTCGCAGCGCTGTCGAAGAGGAGATTACACGTATTTTGCTCTTTATGATCCCGCTGGTGCTGATCATTCTCTTCATCAGTACTACTTCGTGGTTTTCCCCCATACTTTTCATCTGCACTATTCTGTTGGCAGTTCTCTTCAATATGGGCACTAATGTCTTTATGCCCCAGGTGTCCTTTATCACTCAGTCTGTATCTGCTGCTCTGCAACTAGCTGTCACCATCGATTACATGATATTCCTACTTCACGCCTTCGAGAAATACACACGTCAGACCGGTGATAGCAAGCAGGCTATGCGTCTAGCTGTAAGTGAGTCATTTAGCTCCATCATGGCATCGTCAGTGACCACTATCTGTGGCTTCCTCGCTCTGATCTTCATGCGCTTCCGTATCGGTGCTGATCTAGGCATAGTGTTAGCTAAAGGAATTTTCTTCAGTTTATTGTCGGTATTAGTTTTGTTGCCAGCGTTGATCTTGCTTTTGCAACCGCTATTGCAAAAGACAGCCCATCGTAGTTTTGTACCGAAATTTCGTATCTTGCCACGTCTGTCCTTAAAGATACGTTATCTGACCCTATTGCTTTTGCTTGTCTTGCTGATTCCGGCATTTCGCTGGCAGAGTCGCACGGATTTTCAGTACGGTATGGGTGAGTTCGCTCCTGGTTCTCAAGCCGCTGTCGATAAGCAAAAAATCACTGACGTGTATGGTGAGAGTTACACAGCAGTGCTATTGGTACCGCGATCTGATCCAGGCAAAGAAGTTGAGCTGATCTCTGATCTTCAGCAAAAAATCTATAGCAAATCTTTGATCGGCTACGCGACGGAAGTTGGTCGCGGTCTACCCATTGAAGTATTGCCCGATAGTGTTAGCAAAAATCTCTTCAGTGAGCACTATAGTAGGTATTTTTGGCAGATCGCTTCGCCTCTAGAGAAAAAGCAAACTTTTGAGATCGTAGCCGATGCACGTGCTACTGTCGCTAAATATTATCCCGAGATCGATCAAGAGGATCAGCCTGAGGGTGCTGTACCATTGATGGCCGGTGCAAATTTCAGCATCTACGATCTGCGTGATTGCGTGAAATTAGATGGTCTAATCGCTAATGGGCTTGCCATTCTGACGGTGGGATTAGTTATTCTCATAACTTTCCGTAATTGGTTGATGCCTCTGATTCTGCTCCTGACTATTGAATTTGCGATCTGGACTAATCTCAGTATTCCTTATCTTTTGGAGTATCGTCTGAGTTATATCGGCTACTTAGTTATTTCGACGGTGCAGTTAGGAGCAACGGTCGACTATGGCATCTTGTTGAGCCGCAATTATCTCGTCAAACAATCGCGTGATCCGGAGGCGATAATAGATACTTTACGTGAATATCTGCCAGCTGTGATTTTGCCAGCCTTAATCCTCGCTACCAGCGGTTACATTCTCAGTTTTGTCTCTTCGATCAAGGTGGTCAGTGAACTAGGACAAGTACTAGGTAGGGGAGCACTCTTCTCCCTGGCCTCCGTCATTTTTATCCTGCCGGCATTATGGTTTATCAGTAGACGCTGGTTGATCAAATCAGCAAAGGAGTGACTATGAAAAAGTTTCAGCAATTTTTTGATAGAACTTACGCACGTACAATCAGACGATTGCGTAGTAAAAAAATACTCAATGCCTGTTGTCTGTTGTTAGTAGCGATATTGCTCTTAGTGATGACTTCGCTGAATGTCGATGCTAAAAATACCGATAGCCCAGCTAAATCTAGCGAGCAACCGTCCGACAATGACATGGTTTCGTCTAATTCAGATGTGAAGACAGAGGCCGTTTTTGGTCTGCTCTCCGAGGAAGGTGCGGTATCTTCGCTGTATGTTATAAATCAATTTGAGCAACTTGATGCTAAGACTAAAGATTATGGAGATTACAGTGAAATCAAATCGCTGAATGAACAGAAACTGACATATTCAGATGGAGCTGTCGATCTCCCAGCCTCACCGGAACGCTATTGGTATCAAGGAAATTTGCAGAGCAAGGAGATCCCCTGGAATTTTACTTTCAAGTATGAATTAAACGGCGAAGAAGTGACGGCAGACAAACTATCTGGTGCCAGTGGCAAGCTCAAGATCACTTTCACCATAGATAAGAATGAGTCTTACAAAGACCCAGCTCAAGAAGGGCAGCAATATTTTGATAACTATGCTGTACAAGTACGTATACCTTTTGATCCCGATCGTTGCAGCAACATATCAGCACCGGCATCGATTATCGCCCTGGAAGGCAAGGATATCTCTGCCACCTACACCATTCTCAGTCAGACTGAGGAACGCACTTACACCGCCAGTGCTGAGGTAAATGATTTTGCGATGGATCGCATCAGAATCAGTGCCATCCCACTTAATTTCTTCGGTTCATTGCCAGACACTGATGAGTTCACTGATCCGCTGGGACAACTAGAGTCTGGCATCGCTGAATTAGCCAGCAGTACAGATCAACTTTTAGCAGCCCAAAAACCTTTGTTAGAGGGAAGCGAGAAGGTGAATGCAGGCAATGCAGAATTGCAGGAAGCGAATCGTCAATTATTACTCGGCATGCAGACGTATTCAGACAAGTTGAAACTGTTGACCGACAATCTACCGAATGTAGCAGGTGGCATCGACACTTTGGCAAGTAGCATAGATCAATTGAATCAAGGTATGCATACTTATGCTCAAGGTTTTGCCCAGGTGGCTGAGGCAACACCGCAGTTGCAGCAAGGCAATCAAACTTTTGCTACAGCTCTCGAAGAGATAGCTGACAAATTGCCGAATAAGGACAATAAAGATCCTGGCGATGGCAATGAGTCAAAACCCGATAACCCTGGAGCAGATACAAATCAAAATCCACAGCAGTTGGTCGAAGCTATAGCCAAATTAAAAGATGGTCTCAAGTCATATGTGGACGGTGTAGACAAGGCGACACAAGGTATGGCTGCGTTGATGCCGACGCTCAAGAGTATCAGCGAGCAATTGCAACAGATGGCCAGTGCAGTCAATCCACCGCTCGATGCAGATAGTTGGTGCGAACAATTGCAGATTGATCCCGCTAAACGCACAGATCCTGATATCGTCAAAGTTATCGATGCTCTGATCGAAGAACAGACTGCCCACTACAGACAATCGCAGACGGTGCTAGCAGTCGCTGGCTTCATCGACCAGATGGTCGCAGAGTGGGAAAAACAGACGGCGAATAATGGCACGGATGCACTGAAGGAGTCCGGCGTCCAGTTGATCTCTGCTCTAGATAAAATTGATGAGGGAGTGAAAACATTGGTGGATCAACTGGGATCAGGTCAAACTGGAATGGAACAGTTATTCGCTGGCATCAAACAGCTATCTACTCAGTATCAAGCATATTCAAAAGGCTTAGGAGAATATTTTGACGGCGTCAATAACTTACATAAAGTCTATGATACAGAGATCATGGCCGGAATGGATAAGTTGAGCACAGGAGCAAAAAATTTCAGCGATCAGATGTCAGGAGTAGGTACGGTGGGTCAAAAATTAAGTGAAGGTTTTGACACCTTAGTAGCTAATTTCGATCTATTGACACAAAATAAACTTAAATTCGCACATGGTGTAGAAGATTTGACCAAAGGCTTCAGCGAGTATCTGTATGGTGTGAGTAGATTGGCTCATGGCAATCAAGAGCTCAACCGTCAGACACAGGGTATGACATCACGTATGGAAGAAGAGATCGCAGAACACCTCAAATCCTATCAGAATTCTGACTATCGTCCGTTATCTTTTACCTCAACTAAAAACAAAAACATCAAGAGTGTGCAATTCGTGTTTTTCGTGCCTGCGATCAACGGCGAGAAAATCGGGGTAAGTAGTTCACAATAATTGCGGTCAAGATACCCACGAAGGTTTCGATGATACGATTGATAGCAAAGATCTCAGGACTGACATCGCGCCCATGATTTAGCACGATGGAGAGAAAGACGATAGACGTGATAACCGCTGAGCCAGGACTATCGAGAGAAGCCGCTAACCAAATCAAGAACATCGAACAGACACTGAGCAAAAAGTAGTGTAAGACTACGTTGTTATCTGGCAGCTGTCCTAATATTTCGATTTTGATATAACAGAGTCCGAATAGACCGCCGATGATGGTGCCGATCATGCGGTCAACACCCATTTTTAATGATGAGGTGACATCGTTACGCAAACAGATAATGGCGGCGATAACTGAATAAAATACAGTGTCTTCACGACCACGCCAATATGCGATCAAGAAGCATAAGAAAATAGCTAGCCCAGTCTTGAGAATTCTCAGACCGGGCAGCTTAAATTTTATTTTTTGGGGTAGAAGTTCTTTGAGCATCAGTAGTTTAACTTGAGCAGTTTATATGTTGCGACGATGTAGACTTTGAGTGCGTCGGCAAAACGTTTGAGCTCAGCTCCTTCGTTGGCACCGTGGATGGCTCCGACAAAATCAGGATATACATCATCTAAGTGTTCTGGTCCAAAACTGATAGCGTTTTTGAAGTGTCGAGCATAGGTTCCGCCGCCGATTGTGTAGGGTTTTTCGTCTTTACCAAAGATGTCATTGTAAGTATCTACACATACGCTCACAGCTTCATTGTCTGGATTCATGTAGAAGGTCTCGTTATTGCTGATAATCTCTAATTCCGCTGCGTGTTCAGTACAGTGTCTGGTTAGGCTATCCTGTATCTCAGTCGAGGTGATGGATTTGGGGTAGCGGATATTGAAATTCTGAACTAGGTGACCATCGACAAAGTTGAGTTTACCGCCGATGATAGTGAGCGGTGAGAAAATATCGTCTGTACGATCGATATCCAATTTTTTACCAGTGTAGTCAGAAGTCAGTTTTTTGACCAAATTTAAGAAATTAGCTTCTTGTGAGCTGACCAAGTCTTCTGATAAAACAAAATCTACCAAACGTTCGATGGCGTTGATACTATCTTCGGGAGTCGAGGCGTGTGCTCCTTTACCCTGAGCACTGACCTTGATAGCCTTGCCTAGTTTTTCGACAGTGATGCCTTTAGTCACTGCTAAGTCGCGTTTGGGATCTTCGATCAACATCCATGCTTGATCGGGCACGACGTTTGAAGCTATACCGCAAGCACAGTCCAAAATTTTAGGAGAATTGAAAACAGCACTGTGGAAGTTACCTTCCATGATACCTTTTTCACCATGGATGGCAGGGAAGTTCGAGTCAGGTGTATAGCAGAATACGGGCTCGGGATGGTGCTCTAAATAGTATTCGACATCTGACATACCCGTCTCTTCGTCACATCCGACGATGGCACGAAAACTCAAGGGGAAATCCTCGCCCAATTCTTTCAAAAATTTTGCGAGATAGAGGGTCAAAACTAGAGGGCCTTTATCGTCCATAGTTCCTCGTCCGATAACATATCCGTCACGTTCTATCATCTCGAAGGGATCAGAATCCCAGCCATTGCCAGCAGGGACGACATCACAATGGGCGATAGTCGCCACATAGTCAGCAGATTTGCCAGGCAGCTCGACATAACCGATACGGTTGTCGCAATTGACAGTCTTCAAACCGAAGCGTTTACCTATGGCGAGAGTAGCGTCGAGACAGTCGCGAACTTCTTGACCGAAGGGAGCTCCTTCAGCTGGTGTACCTTTTACAGATTTATAGGCGATCAAATCTCGTAGATCATCGATGAGATCAGGGAAATTAGCTTCGACAAATTCGGATGCTAATTGTTTTAATTCAGTATCGAGCATAGGTCCTCCTAGTAGTTTATTTATCGTTATTTTAGCAAATGGCCTAAATTATTGCTCCAAGAGATAACGCTTACGCAGTCTCAGATAGAGGAAGGTGCAGAGGCTGAAAGACACGATTTCAGCGATGGGGAAAGCGCACCAAATACCGATGATGGAGATCCTGCCGAGCACATAGGCTACGGGTAAGAGCACAAAGACCTGACGTGACAAGGAGATGATGAGGGAGCGAGTGCCGAACCCCATAGCTTGAAAAGCGCCAGATACCATAATCGAGGCACCTGCGGAAGGATAGCACAGTGCGATGATGCGGATGGCTGGTATACCTATAGAAATCAGCGTGGGATCATCGTTGAAGATGCGTAGCAGTTGCTCTGGGAAAAGTTCAAATACTAGCATACCGCTTGTCGAGACGGCGAGTGATAACAGACAGGCATAGAGCAGTGCACGGCGGACACGATGGAAATTATGTGCACCGTAATTGTAGCCGATCAAGGGCAATAGACCCTGATTGAGACCGAAGATCGGCATCATGATAAAAGATTGCAGCTTGATGGAGATGCCGAAGGCGGTGATACCTGTCTCAGAATAGGGCTTGATGATGCCGTTCAAGGAGAAGACTAATATGCTGTTGACTGCACCCATGACGATGGAGGGCAGACTGACTCGCATAATATTGTACAGATAGAATTTTTGTGGCCTAAATTTACCGAGATGACATTTGACGCCGTGCTCCTTAAAGAGCAATACAAAAAGACCAGTACATCCACCGAGAATTTGTCCAGCGATGGTGGCATAAGCAGCGCCGCGTATACCCATGGCAGGAATGAATCCCCAGCCGAAAATCAAGATAGGATCGAGGATGATATTGGTGATGGCGCCGAGCAAGTGCAACATCATCGGTATGATCATATCTCCTGTTGCCTGCAAAGTTTTTTCGACAGTGACAGATAGAGACACGCCGATCGAACCGATGGTGACGATTTGCATGTAGTCTATGGCCATGTTCTGGACATCTGGGATATCTGAGAATCCGTGTGCAACCACTCCTGACAAAGTTATACCGATCACTACAAAAATTAACCAGTTGATTATGCCCAGCATGAGGCCGTGACCGACAGCTTGATCTGCATCGTCGAAATTTTTCGCTCCTAGACTGCGAGCCACGTAAGAACCGACACCGATGGCAGTACCGACGAAGAGAGCGATCATCAATTGTTGTACAGGAAAGACGATGGAGACTGCGCGCAAAGCGTTCTCGCTGATCTGCCCGACGAAGTAACTGTCTACTATGTTGTATAGTGACTGTATTGTCATAGAGAGCATCGAAGGGAGAGACATGAAGATCAAAGTCCGGAAGATCGGATTATTCCCCATACGATGTGTCTTTAAATTTTTTACCTCTGTTGCCACCTTTTACCTCACACCAAAACATCCGTTCCCTTCACTTCGTATCGACACAATTTGAGTCTCGGCAGCAAGTACACGAAGCGGATACAGATGTTTGTAATATAACTGTCAAGAAAAACTTAATATATCTTTATAACTTGAGCTGCTTTTGAAACACTCAGAAATATATAATCATGATACGAGATAAGGTCAGGTTATGCAAAAAATAAACTTCTTTCAAAAGTTCAAAAAGACCTTTGATCCTCACTTAGAAAATAAGACAAATAAAATCATCGAGGGTAAAGGTCTAAAAAAAGTTTATCGAGTTGGCAGTGGACATATACACGCACTAGCTGGTATTGATTTGCAGGTGGAGCGTGGAGAGTTCTGTGCTGTTGTCGGTACTTCCGGTTCTGGCAAATCGACACTGCTGAATATGCTGGCTGGTCTAGAGAAGCTGAGTAAAGGAGATCTCAAGATCGCCGGTTACTCGCTCAATGAGATGAGCGAAGATCAATTGGTACAATTCCGACGTGATCATATCGGCTTCATCTTCCAATCTTTCAATCTCATACCGACTATGACAGCCTGGGAAAATGTAGCTCTGCCCTTGATGTTCAGAGGAGTACCCGTTCAAGAACGCCGCAAGCGAGCGATAGCGATGTTGAAACAGGTAGGCCTCACCAAACACATCGAGCACCGTCCACAGCAGATGTCTGGTGGACAGCAACAGCGTGTGGGCATTGCCAGAGCTCTGGTAGTAGATCCAGAGATCGTCTTCGCCGATGAACCCACTGGCAACCTAGATTCAAAGACAGGTGCAGAGATTTTGCAATTGATCAAAAAGATATCCAAAGAACAAAATCAGACATTGTTGATGGTTACACACGATGACCATTTGGCACAGTATGCTGATCGCATTATCCAGATCAGCGACGGTACGATTATAGATATTCGGGAGGGCAGCTTACGATGAAGAAAAAATTGCTATCAGTATTGAGCTCAGTACTGATGATGGTGTTTGTGATGAGCATGGTACCGCAAGGTGTTTTGCTCCATGCTGCAGAAGTAGGCAGTGAGAATGAGGGTAGTAGTACTACCGCTACGGTCGAGGATATAGAACAACCTCAACCCGAACCTACACCTACGCCCGAACCCACACCGACACCCGGAGATCCAGAGCCAATTGCTCCTGCACCCGTCAATCCGACTCAACCGCCAAGCGGCTATCGTGATATCCCCGCCTTTTTGATGATCAGCAATGATTATGTGGTGCCTGAGTTCAAGACAGGAGACAAAAACGTCAAGATCTCTTTGCCACTGCTGAACTGGGGAGCAGTGCCTGCGCAACATGTCAGTGTCACCCCGGTGATGAGCGATGAAAGCAAGCGCTTCGTCTTCCCCTTCGAGATCACCCGCGGTAATTACGCTCAAGGTTATCCGAATATCAAAAACACTGATCCCGGTTCCAATTCAGGTCAACAGAAACGACAATTCGGACCGTTCACTGTCCGCAAAGATTTGAATACTGGTTATTATCGTCTCACTTTCCGGATCAATTTCTATGACAGCATTGCTGGTTGGCAAGAAGTGACACGATATGCCTATGTCAAGATAGATAATCCTGCACAAGCAGCTCCGAGTACCCCTGTCGAAACTCCCGATCTGGAAGCAGGATATGATGGTGGAGGCGGTTTCAGTGGCGGCGGTGACGTCAAGAAACCAGTACCCCGTCTAGTTGTCGGTGGTTTTACCACTGAGCCGGCCAAAGTTTTCGGCGGCCAAAAATTTAAGCTCAAACTTAAATTGCGAAATACCTCTAAGAATGGTCCGGTCAGCAATATCCGCCTAGTACTATCTGGTAGCACCGAGGGAGAAGCACAGATTCAGACCTTCCTGCCTGTGGGGGGAGCCTCTACCGTATATGTTGATAAAGTAGATACAGATAGTACTAAAGAGGTAGAAGTCGAGTTGCAGAGCAGTGCACAATTACCGCAGAAGGCTTATCCCTTAGCTATTCACATGCAGTATGAAGATGAGGCACTTAATGAGCACGAAGGTGACGAGACCATCTCGGTCATGGTCAATCAACCACCCAATCTGGAGATAGGTGGTCTCCAAATTTTCCCAGAGGGACAAGGTGAAGTCGGCAAAGAGATAAGTGTAAGTTTCACTCTGCGCAACAAAGGTCGCCTGGCACTCTACAATGTCTCTGCTTTAGTCGATAAAGAAGATCTATTCGAAAAGACTGACAGTTACATCGGCAATGTGCCCAGCGGTGAATCACGTGATGCCGAGATCACCCTCAAAGCATTGCGTCCGACTGAGCCCGGTGAAAAAGTCAAGTTCATCATTCGCTACGAAGATCCTGATGGTGTGAGCACTGATATAGAACAGGAATTAGAATACGAGATCATCGATGCCGGACCTGGCATGACCGAAGAGGAATTGGCACACACGATGAATGCAGAAGAATTGGGAGAGGATACTGGCAGATTCCTGGGCCTAGGTATTCTGTGGTGGATCATTATCGTTCTCTTAATTGCTGCTGCCGTGGTCTATGTGGTCTTACGTAAGCGCAAACAAAAACGTCTCCAAAAAGAATTAGATGACTTGGCTGACGAAGAATAGATAAGAGATGGGAGAATTTTGATGAAGTGGCGTGACCTCTTTCAACTCAGTGTTTCTAATCTCAAACGTCGCAAATTGCGTACGTCTCTGACACTGATCGGCGTGATGATCGGAACAGCTTCGATTGTCAGCATGATGTCCATAGGTCTCGCCATCTCTTATAATCTTCAGCAATCTCTGGTCGAATCAGACAATCTTACAGTGATCAATGTACGCCGCAGTTATGAGCAAGGCTATATCGATGAGAGTCAGCTAAAAAAATCAGACCTCTCAGATCCAGATAAAAAACTCATCACCGACGATGCCGTCGAAATATTAAAAGATCTGCCAGGCATCGAGGTTATATCACCAGTATTGGAGATGGGTGTCGTAATGAAGGTGGGCAATAAGATTGCAGATATAACCTTGCGAGGCATGAGTGAAGAAGCTATCAAGACCTTGAATTACAAAGTGGTTCAAGGTGAAGACATCGATTTTTCCTCGCAAGAATTTCAGCTGTTGTTGGGCAAACAAGCCACTAGATATCTGTACAACCCGAATAGCCGTGGCATGGAAGAAGAGGAACAGGTCGAACTGGATATTGAACCGTATAGTTTTTACTTAGATAGCGCTAATTATCATTCGCGTACATACGGTGATCAAAGTTCTAGCGAAGAACAAGAACCGCTCAAAAGAACTATTATTGTACCGCGGGGAATTATCAGCAGCGGCAAGGATAGTGCATCTTCCATGTACAAGAGTATCGACAGTCAAATTTTGGTCGAATTCGAAGCTCTCAAGCGTAAACTAAAAGAAGTTTTCAAAAATAAACCTTGGCCGAATCAACCCAGTGACAAGAATAATCGTCCTTATTCCAAACTCTTGTACAGCAGTATATTTATCCGCTGCACAGACTTAGATGCCACCAAAAATTTGGTGCAAGAGATCAAGGCTTTAGGCTACGAACCAGAAAGTGATCTGGAATTTGTCGAGCACATGCGCAAACAGATGGCGACACAGCAGATGGTTCTTGGAGGTATCGGAGCGATCTCGCTCTTGGTCGCGGCCATCGGTATCGCCAACACCATGATGATGACTATCTACGAACGCACACGTGAGATCGGTATCTTCAAAGTGCTCGGATGTCGTCTGCACTTGATCAGACGTATGTTCTTGATCGAATCAGCTCTGATAGGCTTGATCGGCGGAGTATTAGGTATAATTCTCAGTTTCATCGTCTCTTCTGTACTGAACTCAGCTAGCAGTGGAGCCGGCGCTGGTGAGGTCAAGGTCTATATCTCTTATATACCATTTTGGTTGGCGGTGCTCGCAGTGGGCTTTGCCTCTTTGATCGGTATAGTAGCAGGTATTTTGCCGGCCAATCGGGCTATGCGTCTATCGGCCTTAGAGGCTTTGCGTACCAATTAGATCGCCAGCTTGTGGTAAGATAGAGCAATGGAAAAAGTTCGCTTGCCACAACATCATTTGCGGTTGTACAAAATCACCGGATTATTGTTTTTTCTCAGCTGTTTTTTGATTAGTTCTAGTCTGTGGATTTTTGCTTATTTCGGCAAGCTAAATATCGATCAAGTAATTTTTCATGTCACCCAACCTATGGCTGAGGCGAATATGTCGCCTCTATATTCATATCTTGCCTGTTCTCTGCTGCCCAGTCTGATTCTGACCTGGCTCGCTTTTGAGTTCATGTACTTGCCACGTCCCCAACGCAAGTCTAGAGCGGATAGGTCAGATGCTACATCTGTGACTGATCCGGAATCGAATTCGACAGCAAGCACTGTGTCTACTGGTGAAGACTCTACTCGTTCGCTCGTCTATATCAGTGAGTCTGAATTGGAATTGAGCCGTTCTATCGAGCAGATCAATAATTTTTTCGTCGCTAAAGAGCCGCTGCGAAGCAACTATCCAGTCCGCCATTTCCTGCTTAGGCATCAAATTATAGTGATTATCGCTTTCTTGCTATCAGCTCTGATTGTACTCTCGTCAATTTTTTCTCTGCCAGAGTATCTCTACAGCACATATAATCAAAGTCCTCTATTAGAAGAGAAATATGTTGAACCCAGAGATGTCAAAATCACTTTTCCACAAAATAAACGCAACTTGATCTACATCTTTTTAGAATCGATGGAGTCCAGTTATACCTCATGGGAAAACGGAGGATTGGCCGAGAAAAATTTTATCCCTAAACTCACGGATTTAGCTCTTTCTGAAAACAATGTACATTTTTCCGACAAAAGACTTCTAGGTGGTGCGAGACAAGTAGATCCAGTCAGTTGGACTGTTGCTGGTATGGTTTCTCAGAGTGGCGGCATACCACTCAAAACACCGCTGCGGTCGAATGAGTACGGTGCAAGACAGGCAAAATTTTTACCTGGCCTCTATAATTTAGGCGATATCTTGCAGGAACAAGGTTACAATCTCGAACTTATCTTCGGCTCTAATGCTCGTTTTGCCAATCGCGATAAATTCTATTCTCAGCACGGTGATTATCGTATTCTCGATCTGTTGGGAATGCGTAGAGAAAATTTTGTAGACAGCAAATATGACAATGGCTTTTGGGGCGTGGAAGACGAGAAAATGTTCAAGATCGCCAAACAAGAGTTGTTGAAAGCTGCTGCAGATGATAAACCCTTCGCCTTCACCTTGTTGACGGTGGACACACATTTCCCCAACGGTTATCTGTACGATGGTTTTCCTAAGCCTTTTGATAATTCCTATGCTAACGCCATATATTGTTCAGACACGCGTGTATACGATTTTGTACACTGGGTTCAGGAGCAAGATTTCTATCCGGATACCACGATAATAATCAGCGGAGATCACTTGACGATGGCGCATCAATTTGTCAGTACTAAGCTCAGCGACACAGGTAGAGGTCGTACTGTATACAATTGCATCATCAATCCAAGTGTTGATCTCAACTATGACGCAGATAGTCGTCTGCACAATCGCTTGTTTTCAACTATGGATTTTTTCCCGACAACATTAGCAGCGATGGGTGTTCAGATCGAAGGAGACAAGTTGGCTTATGGTACGAATCTTTTCTCCGAAAAACAAACTCTGCCAGAAGAGATTGGCTTTAAGGAATTTCAGGAGATCATGGAAGGATATTCCTCGTTTTATAAGCGAAAATTTTTTAAAACTCCTCGTTAATAGTAGCTTTTACAACTTGAATTTATATAAGGGTTTTTATAAATTTATGAGTGAAGGTTTAAGATCTAGGCGGGTTCTACTCGCTAGAAAAATTTAACATATCTCACCGATAAGGAAGGAGTGCATATGCTAAAGCACAAAAAATTACAGGCCTGGATCGACGAATGTGTCGCTCTTTGCAAGCCGTCTGAAGTATACGTCTGTGACGGTTCGCAGGAAGAATATGACAGATTATTGCAACTCTGTGTCGATGGCGGTTCTGCCGTCAAACTCAATCCAGAAAAAAGACCAGGATGTTTTCTGTTCCGCAGCGATCCCTCTGACGTAGCTCGTGTAGAAGGACGTACTTACATAGCTTCCCGTTCAGAAAAAGATGCCGGACCGACCAACAACTGGATCGATCCTGTAGAACTCAAAAATACAATGAAAGAACTCTATGACGGCTGTATGGAAGGTCGTACGATGTATGTCATCCCCTTCTGCATGGGTCCATTGGGTTCTCCTATTTCTAAAATCGGTGTTGAACTGTCAGATAGCCCCTATGTTGTCTGCAACATGCGTATCATGACCCGTATAGGTGAAAAGGTTTTAGAACAATTGGGTACAGATGGTGAATTCGTTCCCTGCCTACACTCCATCGGTTATCCGCTCGCTGAGGGCGTAGAAGATGTCGTATGGCCTTGTGCAGACATGGAACATAAATACATCAGCCATTTCCCCGAGGAGCGTTTGGTTTGGTCCTATGGTTCTGGTTATGGCGGCAATGCTCTCTTAGGTAAAAAATGCTTTGCTCTACGTATCGCTTCCGTACTCGGACGCGACGAAGGTTGGATGGCTGAGCATATGTTGATCCTGAAGATCACTAATCCTGAAGGTGTGGTCAAATACATCACCGCAGCCTTCCCGTCAGCTTGTGGTAAAACCAATCTCGCTATGTTAGTACCGACCATCCCTGGTTGGAAAGTAGAGACTGTTGGTGACGATATCGCTTGGATGAAGTTCGGTGAAGACGGACGCCTGTACGCCATCAATCCAGAAGCTGGTTTCTTCGGAGTCGCTCCTGGTACTAACTATGCAACCAACCCCAATGCGATGGAGTCCATCCGCGAGAACACCATTTTCACCAATGTCGCACTCACTGATGACGGAGATGTCTGGTGGGAAGGCATCGACGGCGAAGTGCCAGAGCACTTGGTCGATTGGCAAGGCAATGACTGGACTCCTGGCAGCAATGTAAAGGCCGCTCACCCCAATTCACGTTTCACCGCTCCTGCTTCACAGTGTCCGAGCATCGCTCCTAACTGGGAAGATCCACAAGGTGTCCCCATCTCGGCTATCTTAGTCGGTGGCCGTCGTCCTTCTACTTTACCTCTGGTACACGAGAGCTTTGACTGGAATCACGGTGTCTTCATGGGTTCGATTATGGGCTCAGAGATCACCGCTGCTGTCATCTCTGATAAAATTGGTCAAGTACGTCGTGATCCGTTCGCTATGCTGCCGTTCATCGGCTACAACGTTGGTGACTATCTGCAACATTGGTTTGATATGGGAGAAAAAGCTCAAGACAGCAGCAAGCTGCCCAAGATCTACTATGTCAACTGGTTCCGCAAGGATGAAGATGGTCGTTTCCTCTGGCCTGGTTATGGCGACAACAGCCGTGTGTTGAAATGGATCTTCGAGCGTTGTGAAGGCAAGGACGACAACTATGTTGATTCAGCCATAGGTAGAATGCCTAAGCCTTCAGATCTCTATACTGAGGGTCTGGATACCTCTGTTGAAGATCTGCAAGAGATCTTGAGTGTCAACAAGGAAGAGTGGCTGCAAGAAGCTGCAGACATCAGAGCACATTATGACAATCTGTCTAAGAACGGTGCCAAGTTGCCTGAAGAACTCTATCGTCAGCTAGAAGCTCTAGAAGAACGTCTAAATAAGTAAAGTTTCAGTGCTTAAATAAGTAAGACCTCAGAGAAATCTGAGGTCTTTTTTTACTAGAGAAATTTAAATAAATAGCTAGAGAATTTCTTTGTTCTCGATGTAGGGCAAAAGTTTGGCATAGCCGAATTCACGCATACGTAAAACGGGGATAAAACGCAACGAGATGCCGTTGATACAGTAGCGTTGACCACCGCGATCTTCGGGGCCATCACTGAATACATGACCTAGATGAGTATCTGCATAACTCGCCGAAACTTCTGTACGTAGCATGTTGAAGCGATAATCATCGGTGTAGCTGATGACATCGGTAGTGATGGGCATAGTGAAGCTGGGCCAACCACAGCCAGCATCGTATTTATCATCTGATGAGAAGAGGGGTTGTCCGGTGACGACATCTACATAGATACCAGCTTCTGTGACAGCGTTGTAGGGGCTGCTATGAGGAGCTTCAGTACCTTGTTCTTGAGTCACCTTAAACTCGTCACGTGACAGGCGTTTCTTGAGGTCAGCTAGCTCTTCTTCCGTATAGTTGGGTAAGTAGAGCACATCAAAAGCCTTGTTAGGATTGATGTGACAGTATCCTTGTGGGTTTTTTGTCAGATAATCTTGATGATAATCTTCGGCCCTCACATAGTTTTTCAGAGTCTGAAATTCAATGGCTAAGGGTTCTGATATCTCTTCTTGCAGCAGAGCTAGAGATTCGGCGATGATTTTTTCGCTAGCTTGATCAGTGCGTTGATAATAGATACCAGTACGGTACTGTGTCCCGCAATCATTACCTTGTCGGTTGATAGAAGTAGGATCGATGATGCGGTAGTAGCGATCGAGTACCTCAGCCGTCTTGATCTGATTTTCGTCGTAGACTAATTTGACTGTTTCAGCATGGCCAGTATATTTGAGTTTCTGGTAATTAGTTTTTTCTTCTAAGCCGTTAGCATAACCCACCTCTACCTCGATGATGCCAGGTAGTCGACGGAAATAAGCTTCAGCTCCCCAAAAACATCCTGCGGCCAAATAAATTGTTCTCATAGGTTCTCCAAATATTAAGATGTCATGAAGTATAATAACAAAATAGAATGCGCAAATTAATTAACAAAAAAGATATCTGGTTAATTTTAGCGATATTGTCAGTATCGGGCGGACTTTTGTGGTATGGGAAAATTCATATACCTAAGCAAGATTTACGTGCAGAAGTCCTAGTGGATGATGAGATAGTTATGAGCATTCCACTCGATCATGAACATACAGGTATGGTCAAGGTTCCTGGCGTAGATGTGGAGTTGGAGATCGCTGAACAAGCGGTGCGTTTTGCTCACAGCAATTGTCCCGATCAAATCTGTGTACACAGTGGTTGGTTACGCCGTGGAGGAAATGTCGCAGCTTGTCTACCAAATCAAGTGGTAGTGAGGTTGATATCAGAGTCTGATGATGAATCAGATCAACCTGATGTAGTGGTGGGGAGATGACTGTGTCTAGGCTATTCTGCAATCATTCTACCGATGCAGCTAAGAGCTCATCTTCTACAACTTATGCCAGTTCGCGTACTAGGCAGATGACTACTTTGGCTCTAATGCTCGCCTGTATGTTGATCTTACAGTGGTTTGAGCATCTATTGCCTCCGCCGCTCTTTATACCTGCACCTGTACATTATGGGCTAGCTAATATCGTCGTGATGTTTGTAGTATTGCATTTTTCACCGAGTACGGCGTTGATCTTTGCTCTGCTTAAAGGCTTTAATGCACTATTATTTCGAGGTGTTTTGGCTAGTATGTTGAGCTTAGGTGGCAGTGTACTATCGGTTGTGATTATGTTGCTGTTGAGCCGTTGCAGTAAACGTATATCTTTGGTTGTCTTGAGTATCAGTGGTGCCATATTTCACAATATCGGACAACTAGTAGTACTGGTGATCACCAAATTTTATTTATTCAATCAAGGGATATATTTCTTGTTGGTACCCTTGATATTTTTTGGTTGTCTAACAGGCTTATTGAGTGGACTTATCCTACGTATAGTGCAGCCATTTTGGCAGCAGCATCTCAAGAATTCGATCGTACACTGGTGCATTATCTTGCTCGTATTGATATTGCCTACTTCGCTAGTGGCTTGTAATTCTCAGAATATAGACAAACAGCAACGTGATTACCTCGAATATTTTGATACTTTGACGACCTTAGTAGGCAAAAATCTTTCGAGCAGTGAATTCAACGACTATGCAGATCGTCTAGAAGTTGAACTCAAACACTTTCATCAGCTCTATCACAGTCTCGAAGAGTTTCCTGGCGTGATCAATCCTGCCAGCATCAATAATCTTACTGTGGGCAGTGAGGTCGAGATCGACCGGGATTTATATGATTTATTACAACGCAGTTTTGATCTGCAAACAGGTGTTGAGGACAAGGTGAATGTTTTGGCAGGAGATCTCTTGCGCCTATGGCAAAAGCATCTGCGCAACAAGACAGTCCCCAGTGAAGAGGAATTAGCGAAGATCAAAAGTGAGTTGCCGAGTGCCGAGCAAGCCTTTGATCTAGATGAGCGAGATGGACATTATTGGTTGCACAAAAAATCTGCTGTCACCTTAGAATTAGGTGCTATCGCCAAAGGCTTTGCGATGTCTAAGATCGCCGAGCGAATGGCAGAAGCAGGGGCGAAAAATCTTTTGCTCAGTGTCGGCGGTGATATCTGTCCCATCGGTCCCAGCGACGTAGAGTGGAGTGCTGCCATCGCCAATCCTTTGCGAGGGTCAGTAGATCTTCAAACACATCGAGATTTGCAGGAATTGGTGGCCAGCGAGAGCGATCCTACTGCTTTTGCTAAACTGAGTGAAGAGGAGTGGCTGGAGATCGTCGATGTCGATCAATGTCTGGTAACCAGTGGAGTCTATGAACGTTACGCAATCGCCGATGGACAACTATATCATCATATAGTCGATCTGAAGAGCAGACGGCCTGAGTACCGCTATCTCAGTATTTCCGTAGCTGGCCCTGACATCGTTATCTGCGATTGGCTGGCGACCTTACTCTTCAATTGTGATGAGGAAACTATTTTTAACTATGCAGAAAAATATAGTGAATACAGTTTCCTGATCTTAGATCGTCAATTGCAGCGTACAACTTATGGTTCTGGCTTTAACCAGAAAGAGTGATGTGGATAGCAATAAGATGCAGACTATCCTAGAAAGCGAAGAGAGTTATGGACAATAAAATCACAATACAGTTTTTTGAATGGTATCTGCCGTCTGATGGCAAGCACTGGGATCTATTGGCCGGCAAGGCGAAGGAACTCAGAGAGATGGGCGTAGCTGGTGTCTGGATCCCGCCGTGTTACAAGGGTACAAGTGTAGATGATGTAGGCTATGGGGTCTACGATACCTATGACTTAGGTGAGTTCGATCAGAAGGGGACGGTACGCACCAAGTACGGCACACTGGAACAACTGGAAAAGGCGATCGAAGCACTGCATGCTGAAGGCATCTCCGTGTACGGAGACACTGTGATCAACCACAAGGCTGGTGCTGACAAATGCGAACTCTTCAAAGCTGTCAAAGTCGATCCGAACAATCGCTTACAACAGTTGACAGAACCCTTTGATATCGAGGGCTGGACAGGCTTTACATTCCCTGGTCGTGGTGACAAGTACTCTAGTTTTAAGTGGAATTTTAATCATTTCACCGCAACAGATTTCGATCAGCGTACTGGTGAGACAGCCATCTATCGTATCCTCGGCGACAATAAAGATTTTTCTCGTGATGTGGACAATGAGCACGGTAATTTCGACTATTTGATGTTTGCCGACGTGGATTTTGACCATCCCGATGTCTGTGCTGAAGTAAAAAATTGGGGTCTGTGGTTTATAGAGAAACTGAAACTCGATGGGCTCAGATTGGATGCCTTGAAGCACATAGATGAAGCTTTTATCGCTGATTTTGTCGCGACTATGCACGAGCAATCCGGTCGTGATCTGTACTTTGTCGGGGAATTCTGGAATGGCGATGTACAGAAGCTGAAGAATTATTTAGCAGGGGTAGAAAGCTATTTCAACCTCTTCGACGTCGCTCTACACTTTAACTTTTTCCGTGCAGCTCAAGAAGGTGAGAGCTTCGATATGCGCCAGATATTCGACAATACTCTGGTCGAAGACAAACCACAGAATGTCATGACTTTTGTCGACAATCACGACTCGCAGCTAGGTCAAGCGCTGCAATCTTGGGTGATGGATTGGTTTAAACCTCTAGCTTACGCTCTGATATTGTTGCGTGAAGATGGTTACCCCTGTCTCTTCTACGGTGATTATTACGGTACGGGTGGTGAAACACCTACGCCTGGATTAAAAGATCAGCTCGACCCCTTGTTGTCGGCACGCCAACACTACGCCTATGGAGAGCAAGTCGATTATTTCGATGATGCCAATTGCATAGCTTTTGCTCGCCTAGGTGACGATGTGCACAAAAATTCTGGATTGGTTTGTGTGATGTCTAACGGACCTGGCAGCCACAAGTACATTGAAATGGGAGAATTGCGTTCCGGTCAAACTTTTTATGATCTCACTGGACATTGTACAGAGCCCGTGACTTTGAATGATAAAGGTGGTGCCGATTTTTACTGCGATGGTGGATCGGTATCAGTATGGGTTCAGCAGCCCTAGATCTCGACGAAGAAACGTCGGGCATTTAGATTGGGGACGAAATTTTCGTTCCTCAAGTACTGAAACAACAGAAAAACTGGTTTTTTTAGTTATTAACTGAGATTATTGTTGCAGATCCGTACTGCAAGGAACTGATAAGGAGTAAATATGGTTAAATTAAGAATGTTTGAATTAAAAGAATGTCCACATTGTCATCTGGCTCGTCGCTTGCTCGAAGATCTATTGAAGGAAGAGCAATTTAAAGACATCGAGATGGAGTTCATCGAAGAGCAGGAGCAGGCTGAACTCGCCGCTAAATATGATTATTACTATGTTCCTACTTTCTATGTCGGTGACAAAAAGTTAGCAGAAGGACACGTCGAAGAAGAAGATGTTAGACGTGTATTAGAACAAGCTTTGGAATTAGCCTGATGCTACAAGCCTTCGTTCATAATTTTTTCCGCTACGATTTCATTATTTTTGTTTTAGGCGTCTTTAACGGTTTGTTATTTGTGCGTACACGTTTCAGTGCCAGACGCCTAAACAAACTTTTACGACCTGCTGGCCACTTGGCTGGCGGATGGCAGGATTATGAAAAAATCTCTGCTCATTACCACAAATACCTGAACCCCGACGGCGAACAAGAATTGCTTGATCGTTATCGCAAGGTTGCAGGTAAGTACACACTCTATGAAAATATAGCTGCTGTTTTCCCGCTTCTAGGTATACTCGGCACTGTTCTCTCGCTGATTCCATTAGTGAATAGTGAGAGTATTCAGACTGAACTATTCTTCGCAGCATTGACCTCTACTCTTTGGGGTATAGTATTTGCCATCATCTATAAAACTCTCAACGGTATTCTGCAAGCCGAGATGATGGTGTTAGAAGATCAAGTAAATCTCTATGTCGAACGCAATACACGTCTATTAGTACAGACTGCTGACACTGATCGCGAGGCTGATCTCTCTGATGAGACGTAGAAATTCCCTACAATTCGATCTGACGCCACTCCTAGACGTCATCTTGATAATCCTATTCTTAGTGCTCTTGACCAGTCATAAGCAGACTCAACATGCGGTACAACAGGCCGAAGATAGAGCTGAGCAAGCCATAGCTGAGGTATCTGACGACAAGTCACAGGAATTAGCCGCGAAACAGACAGAGATCGATGAGTTAGAACAAAAGTTAGCTAAATCACAAGACGAAAACAGGTTGTTGCGTGAATTCAATGAAGTTGATACGAAGACCTTAGAGGCTCTGGATGTACTAAAACAGCAGACTATCACCTATCGTATTGAAGTGCCTGATGATTATCCCGCCAAGCCCTTACTATTGACTGATTCACAGACCACCAGCAGTCAAACATTCGTAGATCAGGTCGATTTGACCAAATCTTTGCACCAAAAATTGTCTGCCAGCGATGACGTTGTCTTTATTTTGATTCTTGAATACAATAACAAAAAGATTTTGCTCAAGGATTACCGTAAAATCAATCAGAGCTTATTGCAATTACGTGCTGATATTAATCGCACCATTCTCTATCGAGAAATTGACCGTGCCAATCCGACAGGGAGGTAATTATGGCAAGAGACAAAGATAAAAAACGGAAGTTCCCCTTTAAGTGGCTTATTTTTTTACTGATTATAGTTTTTCTTTTAGCGTGGTTTGAAGGTTTTATACCAGGCATCGGCAGTGGTCGTGAGATGCTCAGCAGACGCTTGAATTCAGGATCTGAAACAGCGGTCACGACCAAAGCTACGGAGGACGCTCCTGTACAGGTAGAACACTCTATAACCCTCAGTAAAGAGCAGATTTTCTTAGATGGTAAGAGTGTGACTTTTGAAGAGTTAGCCAGACAAATTCAGAGTTGGCCGGCAGAAGTAAAAGTCAAGATCAGCGAAGAGAACGCGATCAAAGAAACCTACGATCAAGTTATCCGTCTGCTCGACGAACAGCAGATCAAACACTAATGACCATATAACTGAATAGATAAAGATGGGAAGTTATCAGAAAACAGAATATGAGTACGAATGTAAATTACAAATATCCTCTCAACGAAGTCCGTGAATTTTCCAACCTACGTGAGATGCTAGCTCAAACCGTAGAACAATTCCCCAACAACACTGCTTTCAAAATCAAAGATGCCCGCATCAACGACAAGGAAATCAAGTTTGATAATCGTGGCTTGCCCAAGCGTAGTGGTCACTACATCAACGTGAGCTATCGTCGTCTCCAAGACGATATCAACAGTCTGGGCAATGCTATCCTCAGAAAATGGGGTGGCGATCACCGCATAGCCATCATCGGACCTAATCGCTACGAGTGGTGCGTTTCCTACCTCACCACAGTGAATGGATTAGGCATCGCAGTGCCGTTGGACAATGAATTGCCAGCACCTGAACTGCTCAATCTCCTACGCCGTTCGCGTGCAGATATCATCATCTATGCAGGTAATAAGGCGGAATGGATCAGTGAGATGCGTATGAATTTACCTTACTTGCACCATTTCATAGCTATGGATAAGGCCAAATCTGCACCAGAAGATGAATATTTCTGGGATTTGATCAAAAACAATGCTGTAGATGAAAAGACACTCAAACGTCGTCGGATCAAGCAGATGGCGATCGAAGAAGGTTTGATCGTGCACGACCCTTATGAAGAAGAGGATATTCCTTCGTACGAAGATCTACCTATAGATGAGAAGGAATTAGCTGTTTTGATCTTCACTTCGGGCACCACTTCTGCAGCCAAAGCGGTTATGCTCAGCCACGCCAACATCTGTTCGAACATTCGTGCCACCTTGCAGATGATCACTGCAGATGACGACAATACTTTCTTGTCGCTTTTACCTCTACACCATACCTATGAGTGTACTTGTGGCTTCTTAGTGCCGATGTGTCTGGGTGCAGCTGTGGCACAATGTGATGGTTTGCGCTACATCTTGTCTAATCTAGCTGAAGCAGAGGTAACTATCATTCTTGTAGTGCCCTTGATGCTACAAGCCTTCCACAAGAAAATTTGGCAGAAGGCGACCTCGTCTCTGGCTAAGAAATACACTTTTAATTCCGCTTTGCGCATGTCTGAATTGCTCAGAAAAATCGGCGTAGATAAGCGTAGACGCTTCTTCTCCCAGGTACATAAATCCTTTGGTGGTTCGTTGCGTCTAGTTATCTGCGGAGGAGCTGCTGTCGAACCGCAGATTGTACATGATTTTGAAGCTCTCGGCTTCACCTGTCTCCAAGGTTATGGACTCACGGAGTGTTCGCCGATTTTGGCTCTCAACCGCGATTCTTATTCCAAGCATCATTCGGCAGGATTGCCCTTGCCCGGTTGCGAACTCAAACTGATTAATTGTGATGAAAACAATATCGGTGAAGTTATCGGACGTGGTCCCAACATCATGCTCGGTTACTATGAAGATGAGGAGAAAACCCGTGAGGTCTTCGACGAAGAAGGCTTCTTCCACACAGGGGATTACGGCTATTTCGATGAAGATGGCTTCCTAGTTTTGACTGGTCGTAAAGCCAATATCATCGTCACAGCTAACGGTAAAAATATCTTCCCTGAAGAAATTGAATCTCTGTTGTCGGAATACGATCTGGTACAGGAAGTAATCGTCACTGGACGTGTACGTCAAAGCGGAGAAACCGAGTTGTTCGCATATATTTTCCCCAATATGGAATTTGCAGAGATGGTGCCAGAACTCAGCAAGGCTGCCATCGACTCTCCAGAGATTCGTGACGCGCTGAAAGAGATTGTGCGCTCGGTGAACAAGCGTCTCTCCAATTACAAACACATCAAAGATTTTGCTGTGCGAACTCGTGAGTTCGAAAAAACTACTACCAAAAAAATCAAACGCCGCAATATTTTTGAAGCGGAGTGATGAGATGCTGTCAGCTAAGACAGAAAAACTAGGACATGTATTAGTCGTCGGTGCCTCAGGTGGCATCGGTCAGGCGGTGGCTAGAGGTATCGCCGAGCAATACGACTGTAGTATGACTATCGGCTATTGTGAGCAGGAAGCGATAGCTGAAAAATTGGCAGAAGATATCACTGCTCTGGGCATTCCAGCTACTGCACGCCGTTTGGATTTACGCTCTAAATCTTCTGTTGAGTTGGAGTTAAATCTGCTGCAGGCGAAAGAAGAGTATGGTGATATCAAACGCTTGATCATCTGCTC
>JAEWFX010000024.1 GCA_023388605.1 Bacillota bacterium | reverse complement strand
TCGATTTCTACTCGTTACTGGTTATCAAAGGTATTGAAACGTGTAGGTGATCTATTGTCAAAAGGTCGCCCGAGCATGGCAATTGCTGCCGCCAATATTCAGACAAATCCGCGTCGTGTAGGAGTTATCGGTACGTCCTTGATTATCGGCATCACATTGTTGACTGCGCTAGCTACAGGATCGGGCATGGTAACTAGTTTTTATAAAAATTTCATAGAAAAACTTACTCCTATCGACATCGAGATACGTGACGATCGCCCAGAGGCACCGGATAATATCGCTGAACTTATCGAGGATAACAAGGATATAGTTTTAGGATCTGCTGCCGTCGAACGCACGGAGATGTTTCTCAGTGTTGACCAGAGTGCAGACTTTATCAAGTCTGATAACAACCAAAGCAGTGGGGATCCGAATTACGGTGCGCAGATATCTGTGGCGGTAGGGTCATCTGAGGAGCTGTCTGCTGCTAGCAAGGTGACTTTCCCGCATATGGAAGCTGGCGCCTTGTATTGCAACGATACAACGTTTAACTATATCAAAGACAATGCAGGTAGCAGCAATTTTGCCTCAGGCGATGAAATTAATCTTGAGTACGAAATAGGTGAGCATAAGTTGCAGCATATAAGAGTCAAGGTGGTGCATGAACCATCACTCAATAATTTGACCCATGATTTTGGCGTCAGAGCTTGGACCGTAAAAGAGGCTTTGCCGACTAAAGGTTCAGAAATAAATCACAGTTGGTGGTTGCGTATTGATGATAAGGCGAAAAGTATCCGTGTCGAGCAGATCGTCAATAGCCTCAGCAATAATAACTACACTACCTCAGGAAGTTTGCTGATCGGTAGAATTATCAATAGAGCTGTGTTCTTTATCAGTATATTGATTGGAGGTTTGATTTTAGTATCATTGCTTATAGCTCTTATCGGAGTCAGCAACAATATGATTTTGTCGGTGATCCAACGTCGAGAAGAGATCGCGTCGCTGCGTATCATCGGTATGACTAAGCGACAACTGCGTAGATCTATCTTCTGTGAAGCAGCTTTGATCTGTGTTGTGACGGTGATGATCGGACTCATCATCGGTTGGGGATTTGGCGCTTTTGGCTATATGTTGCTCCTCGGTCAAATCTTCGGCATGTCGACACTCACCTTCAATTATTGGCTGATACCGGTATCGTTGTTGATAGGTTTCCTCAGTGCCTGGATAGCGAGCGTCATGCCTGTACGTCGTGCGCTCAAACTATCCCCAGTAGAAGCCTTACTAGATGATTAGAACTGCTATCATTCAATAGATATCTTTATGTGAACGATGCCCTAGTGGCATCGTTCACTGTTTTAGATCAAAAGCATAGCCGCACAATATTTGCAGATTTCTAAGAAAATTTTTTCAGGGAGTAATTGACGACCGAAAATAGGGGTGTTAGTATTATACGGTATGTCATGATGTGGAAAAGTGGACTCTTGTCCACGCTGAACATCTGCATAATAGCACTCTGAGAGGGGTGCTGGCAAGTACAGAATTTGTCCGGACCGTGCGTCGGAGAAGTCGAGGAGCGTGTCTAAGGTTTGAGCTTTAGATGTGCTTTTGGTGTCTTTTCAGCGTTGTGTGGACCCAGTCATATGACCAAGCGTGAGGTGATTTAATGGTAAAACCCGTTCAGTATGGACGCGCCCAGAGAATGTCTTATTCTAAGATCGATGAAGTCCTAGATATTCCTGATTTAGTAGGTATTCAAAAAGATAGTTATCAGTGGTTTTTAGATCACGGTTTGATGGAAGTCTTGCGAGACATCTCGCCGATTACCGATTTTTCAGGCGATATCGAATTATCCTTCCTCGAAAAAGAATTCGACACCTCGAAGCCTACTTTCTCGATCCGTGAATGTAAAGAGCGTGATGCAAATTATGCTGCTCCCTTGCGAGTAAAAGTACGTCTGCACAATAAAAAAGAAGACAAAGTTATCGACAATTCAATCTACATCGGCGAGTTCCCGATCATGACTGATACTGGTACTTTCATCATCAACGGTGCCGAGCGCGTCATCATCTCACAGCTCGTTCGTTCACCCAGTGCCTATTTCGATATTCTGCGCGACAAAAACGATGTGGAGTTGTACACTGCCCAATTGATCCCCAATCGCGGTGCTTGGCTAGAGTTCGAGTCAGACGCTAATGGTATTAACTGGGTGCGTGTCGATCGCACACGTAAATTTCATTTGACAGTATTCTTGCGTGCTCTCGGTTTCGGTACAGATGAAGATTTGGTCAAAGTCTTCGGCAATGAGAAGAGCATTGTCGAGACGATGCAAAAAGATGGTTGCAAAAATCAAGAGCATGGATCACAGGAGATGTTCCGTAAACTGCGTCCGGGTGAAGTCTATACCTCAGAGGGTGCCAAGGTATATCTCGAAAATATGTTCTTCGACGCCAATCGCTATGATCTTGCGCACGTTGGTGTCTATAAAGTAAATAAAAAATTATCGTTGGCTGCTCGTTTGATCGGTCATCGTATCGCTGAGATCGTACAAACAGAAGATGGAGAAGTAATAGCTACTCCTGGTGAAATCGCTACTCTGGAATTAGCTAACGCTATCCAAAATGCAGGCATCAATCGTGTACGCATCCTGCCTCTGATTCCTGAAGGAGATACAATCGTTGAGGCAGATGAAGAAGTGGATGTCATCAGCAATAACCGAGTACATGCTGATGTATATTTCAGCAATCTCTATCCTGATACGCCCATCTCTGCAGAACAGTTCGCCGAAGTCGGTATCGACGAGATGGTCTATCTGCCAGTGTTTAAGGAGATTTTAGCTCAAACTAGTGAAGAGAAAGACATCGTAGCTGCAGTGCTCGAAGCTTGCAAAAAGCAAAAGAATGCTCTGCTGCCACGTCACTTGACTCTGGACGACATCGTCGCCAGCGTATCTTACTTCGTCGGCCTCAAGTATGGTGTCGGCCACAAAGACGACATCGATCATTTGGGAAACCGTCGTATTCGCTCGGTCGGTGAATTGTTGCAGAACCAGATCCGTGTCGGCTTCACCCGTATGGAGCGCGTGGTGCGTGAACGTATGCAGGCACTGCCTGATCTGGCGACTGCTACGCCGCAACAGATTATCAATACTCGTCCGGTCTCGGCCGCGATCAAAGAATTTTTCGGATCATCGCAGCTATCGCAATTCCTCGATCAGCCAAACCCGTTAGCAGAATTGACCCACAAACGCCGTTTGTCAGCACTGGGTCCCGGAGGTCTGTCGCGTGAACGTGCCAACTTCGAGGTCCGTGACGTCCACTCATCACACTATGGACGCATGTGTCCGATCGAGACTCCTGAAGGTCCGAACATCGGTCTGATCAACTCGCTCGCGACTTATGCTCGCGTCAATAAATATGGTTTTTTAGAGACTCCATATCGAGTGTTCGACAAGAAAAAACAATGTGTCACAGATGAAGTCAGATACATGACTGCTGATGAAGAAGATTATTACTTCATCGCTCAGGCCAATGAGCCTTTAGATGAGAACGGCCAGTTCACCAAGAAAAAGGTTGTTTGCCGTTACTTAGATCAGTTCTTAGAAGTTGAGCCTGAACGCGTTGACTTGATGGATGTATCGCCTAAACAGTTAGTTTCAGTCGCTACTTCCTTGATCCCCTTCCTCGGTAACGACGATGCTAACCGTGCATTGATGGGATCTAACATGCAACGTCAAGCAGTACCTCTGATTCAGACTGATTCTCCCATCATCGGTACAGGTATGGAACACCGTGCAGCTAAGGATTCAGGCGTTTGCGTGATCTCTAAGCACACAGGCGTAGTCGAGACAGTGAGCGCTGACCGCGTCGATGTCCGCGATGAGGAAAGTGGACAGATCTTCACTTATGAGTTGAAGAAATACCAACGTTCTAACCAGGGA
>JAEWFX010000015.1 GCA_023388605.1 Bacillota bacterium | reverse complement strand
GCTACTAACTAGAATCTCTTAATTGGTAATTTTCTTGAGTTAATATTCGCAAAATTGTTATTTTGCGAAGTTGCATCGAAATAACAAAAGCGAGATTTAATCTCCCGCTTCTTCACCCAAGGTTGTTTGAGTTGTTTCTTCTCCTTGATCAGATGCCTGATCAGTTTGATCTGTTGTATTGCTGGTATCAGTTTCAATGGTATCTGCATATTCTTCGACATGTCCACGATAAAAACTTTTGATACCGACAACACGTTTGAAGTCAACAAATGATTTAAGTGGATTTATAAGTGCCAATAAGATTAAGATAGCGATCAGGATAATAAGATTTGTTAGAGTCTTGCGTAAAAATCTCTGTTTGCCTTCAGCTTGATATTTACGGTTAATTTTATTCATAGTCGTATACCCTGTTAACTTAAAGGTACGCGAACCATGCTCCTTATCATTTTGCCATTCAGGTTTAATTCTCTTATCAGTCATAATTCAATCTCTCTTAAATACATCGACAATTTTAGCAAATTTATCTGTATTATGCTCTAATTTTAGATAATCTCTGCGAGCTTTGAACCAGGTATACTGGCGTTTGGCGTAATTTCTGGTCTTTTGTGCTGTCAACTCTATGGCTTGATCTATGGTCAATTCACCGTTGATGAATTGATGGCATAGATTATAACCGATGGCTTTAAAAGCTTGTGTGTACTCAACACCTGGATATTTATAAAGTAATTGTTCTGTCTCTTCAACCAATCCTTCTGCAAACATCTCCCTAGTACGTAGATTGATGCTATCGTAGAGTTTTTCGCGTTCTGGCAACAGACAAAAAACTTGGAAATCGAATTCCTTTTCTGCTGTCTGGGATAATCTATTCGCTTCAGATATGGTGATACCACTACTTTTGTATAGTTCAAAAAAACGGCGAATTCGCTTGAGATCGCTGCTTGCTACTTTACTGGCATGTTCAGGATCCAATCTCTGCATCTCAGTGTGGTATTCTGCACAATTATCAGCTGTAATCTCCGCTGCTATCTCTTGCCTTTGATCATCGCTGATTTCTGCGCCGGAGAATTCTAAATGATCAACTAAGGCATTGATGTATTGGCCAGTTCCACCACAGATAATGGGCTGCTTGTCAGAATCTAACAGACTACGCAAAACTCTTCTGGCGTCATCACAATACTTAGCGACACTGTATTTTTGTAAAGGGCTGATGATGTCGATCATGTGATGCTTGACAATATCCTGTTCTGCACGCCCTACTTTTGCTGTACCTATATTCATATCTCGATAGATCTGCATAGAATCAGCAGAGACTATCTCCCCGCTGTAGTGCTGGGCGAGATCTATGGCGAGTTTAGATTTACCAGAGGCAGTTGCTCCACAGATAACTAATACTTTTTTGCTCATACTATACGCTTAAATAATTTATCGAGATCTTGACGGTCTAGATAGACGATGGTAGGTCTGCCATGCGGACATTGATAGGGATTTTTCAATTTCTGTAGGTCTTTTATCAAGGCAATTATCTCTTCCCTGCTCAACGGATCATTCGCTTTAATTGCAGCTTTACACGCTAATGTATGATACATTTCATCGATTAAATCCACTTTATCCAGCAGATCATTCTCGGCCAAAGCGATGAGATCTATAAAGCTCTCACGTTCAAAGCGTTTGCGTGGCAAATCTGGTACAGCTCTCAGAACAATAGTTTTTTCACCGAATATTTCGTATTCAAAACCTAATTCTAAGAACTTATCCTGATATTTCTCGAGTGCTGCCATCTGCGAGAGCGTCACACTGATGGTCTCAGCAGATAGTAATTCACGGCGATAAATCTTTTCTTCAGCAGCAAAACGCTCTGCGGTAAATTGTTCGTAGAGTATCCTCTCATGAGCGGCGTGCTGATCAATTAACAGCAAATGCTTTGAGTTTTTCACCAGGATAAAGGTGTTGAATACTTGGCCTAGGATCTCAACATCTGCTAGCTCAGAAATATCTATACAGCCATTATTATCAGCATCTACAATTTTAAGGTTATTAGGAGATTTTTCAGCCTCTACTTCTACTGTAGATGGCTGTGTTAAAACAACAGGAGGTGGATAATTCTCTACGGGTTTGCTCTTTGCTTCCTGTTCTGTGTTAGCATCGGCAAATTTGACGACGCTTGCAGCTGGTACACTATAGTCTATTTTCTTTGGCACCTGATTGAGAAAATCTAATTGTTGTGATCTTATTTCTTTAAAATCGTTTTTTGCTGTTTGAACTGTGATAGTGTTCGGTGCTAACTCGCTAGCCTGAGTAATTTTGCCGCCTTCTTCTAAAGCATCTTTGACAGCATGGTAGATAGCACGAAAAACTGTATTGTCGTCGCGAAATTTAACCTGTAATTTCTGTGGATGTATGTTGACATCGACAAAATTAGTAGGCACTTTCAGATCGATCAAAATCACTGGGAAACGCTTTTTCATGAAGCGAGTGCGACAAGCTTCTTCTATCGCTACTTGGGCAATAGATGACTGTACACTACGTTGATTGACCAAAATATAGTAGCCTCTGCGATTGTTTCTAGAGATGGAAGGTGCAGCGATGTAACCGCTGACAGCTACTTCACCATTGGAGTAATTCAGCGGAATCAGATTATCTGCTATCTGTTTGCCGAGCAAAGCGTAGATGGTACTTTTCAAATCAGCTTTACCAGGTGTACGCAGTACTTCTACCCCATCTTTTTCGAGACTGAAAGCAATCTGAGGATGAGCGAGAGCGATATGAACTAAAGCATCTTCGATATAGCCTGCTTCTGTACTGTCACGTTTAAGAAATTTATAGCGAGCAGGTGTATTAAAAAACAATTTTTTTACTTCTATAGTGGTACCTTCGGCAGCACCCACTTCCCCACTCTCAATGATGTCAGTGCCTTCGATAACAATTTTGTAGGCTCGATCTGCTCCTATTTGACGAGTCACTAGAGTAGTGCGTGAAACAGCCGATATACTTGCCAGAGCTTCACCGCGAAAACCCATGGTGCGTAGATTGTTGAGATCTGATATCTGACTGATTTTGGATGTGGCATGACGTACAAAACACAGCTTTGCATCATCATAGGACATTCCACAGCCATTGTCTCGGACACGTATCAATTTGATGCCGCCACCTTCGATAGATACATCTATTTTGGTTGCACCTGCGTCGATGGAGTTTTCTACCAACTCTTTCACCACTGCAGCAGGACGCTCGATTACTTCACCAGCAGCGATACTATTTGCGGTCAAGGTATCTAAAACTCTAATCATCTCTATTCACTTTCTTCTGCCATTCAGCTATCAAGGTCAATGCTTCTAACGGTGTTAGTCTATTGAGATCTAAGTGCTTTATTTCGTTGATTAACTCACGGTAATTCTCAGCATCTGAGGATATTTTACTGGTCTGCCACTCGGTCAATTCACTGTCAGAGAATGCTGATATAGTCTGATTATTTTCTAAGTTACGCAATATGCTCTTAGCTCTGGCGATAATGTCTAAGGGTAAGCCAGCCAGCTTAGCGACGTCGATGCCATAACTATCATCGCTGCCACCATCGCGTATATGGTGGAGAAAAACAATATCTCCATTTTGTTCCGCAACCTCGATATGACTATTAAAAATATGAGGATTTTGTTCAGCTAATTCAGTCAGCTCATGATAATGTGTTGCGAATAGAGTGAGTGAGCCAAAGGACTGCTTATCTGCAAGTTTTTCTACTACTGAACGAGCTATAGCCAGCCCGTCAAAAGTTGATGTTCCGCGTCCAATTTCATCTAAGATCAACAAACTATTAGCTGTGGCCTCACGCAGAATCTCTGCCATCTCCGTCATCTCAACCATGAAGGTTGATTTACCGGCACTCACATCATCTGAAGCGCCGACTCTAGTAAAGATACGATCAAAAATGCCAATATGACAACTATTACACGGTACATAGCTACCGATCTGGGTCAATAGAGCGATCAGTGCTGTTTGACGCATAAAGGTAGACTTACCTGCCATGTTCGGACCTGTCAAAATCATCAAAGATTTATTCTGATCTAGCAGAAGATCATTGGCGACAAAGCTGCTATCTTCCAACATCAATTCTACCACTGGATGGCGACCTGCACTGTAGTTGATGATGGGTTCATCTATGATTTCGGGTCGACAATAATTATTGCGTTCGGCTACCTCAGCCAGACTACAGAGAACATCTAATTGGGCTAGTGCATGAGCATTAGCTTGTAGTTTACGCAGGTTTTGCAGCGCTAGATTACGCAATTGGCAGAATATTTCATATTCTCTTTCTAATAGTTTTTGTGAAGCACCTAGCAATCTATCCTCGACCTCTTTTAGTTCTGGTGTCGTGAAACGTTCATTGTTGGCGAGGGTTTGTCGGCGTATATAGTAATCGGGCACTTCAGCTATTTTACCTTTAGAAACTTCAATAAAATAACCGAATACACGATTGTATTTGACCCGCAGATTTTTGATGCCTGTTTTTTCTTTTTCCGAATTTTCGAGGTCGAGCAACCACTGTTTACCGTTGTTATCTGCTTCTCGATATTCATCTACCAACTGATCATAGCCATCATTGATCATGCCGCCTTCACGCGTGCTGATCGGTAGTTCATCTTTCAACGCCGCTGCTAATTCTCGCTGTAATTCAGGCAGGCTAAATAATTCTTGGTAGAGATGTTGCAGATAGTCGGATTGTGGTTGATTCAAACATCTGTGGATATCGGGTATGCGAGATAGGGTAAACTGCAACGACTTGAGATCACGAGCATTCAGACTGTTATATACCAATTTGCTCGCTAGGCGCTCCAGATCATAGATACCTGATAATAATTCACGCAATTCCTGCCGGACGATAAAACGATCGATCAATTCACCGACAGCTTGCTGACGATAGAGGATATCGTCGCGATCGATAAGCGGTTGCTCCAACCAATTACGCAACATACGTTGTCCCATGTTGCTCTTGGTTTTATCGATCGACCACAAGAGTGATCCTTTGCGTTTCTGATCTCTAATAGTCTCAGTCAATTCCAAATTCCGCCTAGCTGTATCATCGAGAATCATAAAATTATTGAAGCGATAATACTTGACTTCAGCAAAATGTAAGGGATTGAGCTTTTGAGTATCCACCACATAAGCGAGCAAGCTAGCAGCTGCTTTGACCCACAATTCCTGCTTGTTAGTTTTAGCTTCGGTTATGGCTTGTTTCAACTGGACGAAATCATTATTTTCATTCAGAGAAAAATATTCATCGGGCACAACAGTGTGAGGATAAGATAACTTTTGCTCTAGATATAAATCTCTAAAATCTTGATTGGAGATCAATTCAGCAGGCCTGATACGTGCTAATTCATCTAATAATTTGGTTGAATTACGCACACCGCTGAATTCTGTGGCAAGAAAAAGTCCGCTGGAAATATCACAATAAGCTAGACCATAACAATCCCCCAATTTGAAGACTGAGGTCAAATAGGCGTACTTAGTTTGATCGAGTATTTTTTCATCTGTGACTGTACCAGGTGTGATTACACGAACGATGCTGCGTTTGACTAGTCCTTTAGCCAAAGCAGGATCTTCTATCTGCTCGCAAATAGCGACGCGAAAACCCTGTTTGATAAGGCGATTGATGTAATTATCAGCAGCATGATGTGGAACACCACACATCGGTGCTCGTTCAGGTAGTCCACAATTGCGTGATGTCAGAGTCAACTCAAGAGCCTTAGCTGCAGCCAGAGCATCATCGAAAAACAATTCATAAAAATCGCCCATTCTGAAGAAAAGCAAGCAATCTGGTTGCTCTTTTTTAGCCTTGATGTACTGCTGCATCATAGGTGTGAGTTTGGTTGTGTCGATATCTTTGATCAGCATTGTAACTCGATCAACTCACCTTCTAAGGAAAAAGTTTTAGCTTTGCTGATATCTACCATGGCAAATTTCCCTTCAAAAAAATCTGAATTCAATGCATCTTGAAAAAAAGCCTCAGCAGGCATCTTTTCTTTAACCGCTGAACTGAGCTCGCAATTGATCAATTTGAAATCGGCGGTACGGCCAGTCAAAACATTGGGATCGCCAGTACTAGTGCCTTCTAAGAGCACTTCTACCCTCTCACCTTCTAGTTGCTTGTTGCTTTCTAAACTATGTTGATTCTGTAAAGCTAGCAGACGCTCAAAACGCTCACTGACAATTTTTTCATCTACTTGATCGGTATATTCAGCGGCAGGAGTACCTGGACGCGGTGAATAAATGAAAGTGAAAGCACTGTCAAAACGTACTTTTTCCATCAGGTCGAGAGTGTCCTCAAAATCAGCGTCTGTCTCACCAGGAAAACCGACAATAATATCAGTAGTGATACTGATACCAGGTCTGGCAGCACGTGCATCACGGACAATATCTAAAAACTTATCGCGATCGTAACCACGACGCATACGGCGTAAGACTTGATTGCTGCCGCTCTGTAGAGGCAGGTGAATATGCGGTGTAATACTGGGACAATCTCCGATGGCCTCTATCACCTTCTGAGTGAAATCGCGTGGATAGGGACTCATGTAGCGAATACGACGTATACCAGGGATGGCTGCTATAGCTCTGAGCAAATCAGCGAAATCACGTATCTCTGGAGCAGCTTGATCAAATATCTCACGACGGTTGAAATCCTTGCCCCAGGCATTGACATTTTGACCTAACAACATTACTTCAGGAAATCCTTGCTCTGCAACTTCCCTGACTTCAGCCAAAATATCGGAAGGCATACGACTGCGTTCTCGTCCGCGTGTATATGGGACAATACAGTAGGTACAGTAATGATCACAGCCGTACATGATGGAGATCAGAGCACGGTGTTTACGCTTACGTTGGATGGGCAAACCTTCCACCATAGTATCGAAATCACTCACCGCTACCTGCATATCAGAAGTGTTATCCAAAGCCTTGAATAACATCTGCGGAAAACGATACATATCCTGCGGTGCAAAGATTAAATTGACGAAAGAATAGCTCTTCTTGATCTTATCTACATGGTGTTTTTGTGTGAACATACAACCGCAAAGCACGGTCAGACGACTTTTATTTTTGCGGTAGAGCGTTTTAAGAATACCTAGATGACCAAACAGATGATTATCTGCATTCTCACGTACACTGCAGGTATTGATAACCGTGATATCCGCAGTTTCATATTTATTTGTCTCTTCAAAGCCTGCGGCTGTCAGCATACCAGCTATAACTTCGCTGTCAGCTTCATTTTGTTGACAACCAAAAGTGCGGACATGATAAGTGGGATAGCGGCCCTGTCTTTTGCGAAAACGCTCAGAGTAGTCTGCTAATTGTCCTAAAAATTCGTCTTGCTTACCTACTTCTATGGGTGAAATTGCAACTGTATCTCTTTTCATTCTTCTTCCTATTCTGGCAAGTTGATTTTAGCTATTCTCTTCCAGAAATACTGTTTCTTTGTAAATTTAGACTTAACATTAGCCTCGAGTTCAGAGTAGTAGGAGAATAATCTCGTAACATCATCTACGTTTGGCATCTGATTTGCATACATCATCTGGTCAAAAACACGATAGCTAGCCTGTATGGTATCGACGTCTATATTACATACTTTACCAAGATCAAAAATAATATTTTGCACGGTACAGTCATTGCTGATTTGATGATCAAGCAATGCAGCTAAGCGATGTATGTCTACTAGTAGATAGCTTATCAAACCATTTTGATCACGTTCAAAACAATACCAGAGATATTGGGGATCATGTAACCTATTCAGATAAAAGTAACGACGTCTTGACCAGAACAAATAGGCAACTAAGGCAATAACTAGCCCCAGTAACAACAGCAATGGCAGCAATAACCAACCTAAATTAAGAGATTTTCTAGTTGTATTGTTGTGCGAAGACGGGTGACTAGTTGTTGTGGTAGTAGTTGTCGTCGTCGTCGTTGTTGTTGTAGGTTCAGTATCTACATCTTCTTGCTGTATATTCATCATCTGAGAAAGAGCGTCTGAAGGTGTAGCATCGATGATCACTTTACCTACGTCCGCTAATTCTATCTCTGTCCAAGCATGAGCTTGATTAAACTTGATGTAACGAGTATTTACAGCATCGTTCGCATCAGCTTCTGGTACGATGAAACCCTCAATATAATTAGCTTCCAATCCTAATTCTCGAGCTATCAGAGTCATCGCAGTACCAAAATATGTGCAATAACCCTTTTTGGTATCCAGAAAATGAGCAAAGAAATCTTCAGATACTTGTGGGGTGACTGTATTCAATGTGTACTGATATTTGGTACGCAGATAATCTCGTGCCGACAGCAGTTTATGCCAGACTGATACAGCATCTTTGGATTCATCACTATAGAGGATTTTAGCGAGTCCAGCATCTTTGGCTTCGATAACAGAGCGATAATCTGTCTTAGATTTTTCTTTTATAAAGTCAGTGTTGCCAGATTTGAGTGCTTCACTGATCTGCAGTTCTAACTCTGCAGTCAGCGACATGCTGATTTCACCTTGTAGATGGTAACCCTTTTCATCTAAAACATTAGTGGCGTAGAGTTGCCCATAATCATTGAAGAAGACTGGTATCTGTGGCTCTTCACCATCGATCTTATCTAAGGTAGTGTCGTTGTCATTCACTGGGTTAGCTGATTTATTTTTTGCGTATATCTCAGTGAATTCTTGTTTAATATCACTTGTCAATTCAGCTGCAGGCATGGTGATCTTCTCAATTTTGCCAGCATTGAAAATAATTTGCTGTGGATATGTGACAGGATAGATATTTAATTGTGCCTTCTTATATAGACTACTCAACAGTGTAGTGAGCTTTGAATCTTGCTCCCCTGTATGCAGGCGATCAGTCTGCTCAGCTAAAGGATTTTGATTATAAAAACGATAATTGGGCTTCATCAGTGATGGTTGCCAAGAAATACCAGTGAAATCAGTAAATACCGTACCTTTAAGATAGAAACTATCTTTGGGAGCAGTGATCAATAAGAAGCGTGAGTCTGAAGGATTAACCTTGCCGCCTAAGCGTTTCTCTTCAGGATAGAATCCTGTATCTCGGATACTGAATTCGTAGTAATTGATATGGTCGATATGTGAACGTTGTTCACGTATATGCTTTTCTAGATAATTCGATAAATTTTTATTTACCAAAAAATCTGCTGGCAAAAGTTTGCTGACAGAGAAAACTAAAAGTAAAAGAACAGAGATCAAAATGACTGGCGGAAGTTGAATGTGTTTGCGCCAGGAAACCTTTTTGGTGCTGTGGCGCGCATATATAGCTGCTAGACAAAATAAGCCGATAAAAATACACCATGTATCTGCGGTAGAGATTTTCTCTAAGAAAATGATCGGTAACACCAAGAGGATCGAAAGCAAGATGGGCGCAGGTTTAGACCAGATTAATACCGTTATCAGAACACAGAGGAAATAAATTAAAGTATTTTTTACGCTATCCGTCAGTGTCACTGCTCCACTTTGACCGAATAGAGTGAAGGCCGTGCGTAAATTGCTGATGATATTAAAGGAAGAGAACCACTGTGCAACGCCTGACAGCATACTTGATAAGAGAGTAAAGATGACTGTCATTCCCAATAGTGCATAGCCGACCTTAGGTATATAGCAAGAAAAGATAACTATCGCTGTGATCAAGAGACGGCCGACAATAGCCTCAGTGTAGCCCAGACTGCTACCTAGGAGAGTTAGCACGAAATCAGTGACAACATAACTGAAGATCACAGTGATAATACTGTAGATGAATAAATCTAAGATACGCTGTAATTGGCTGGTATTGCGTGCAGAAGTTATATGACCCTTCATCAACGACAGATCATGGCGCGTTACAGCATTGATATGCGGAGCTTTATGTATAGCTTGATGCTGTTTTAACTTTATCTTTTTCATAGATTTATCACCTTGACTGTGATGCCATATTCAGTCAACGCCGAAATCCATTGCTCACTGTCGGTAAAGTAATGTGGATGATAGTAGAGATCGATGTGTATACCGGAGGCACGACTGCGCAAAAGTTTTAGTTGTTCAACTAAATTTTGGTCTAAGTAGAAAAAGACAAAATAATAAAGCTGATTAGTATCCTTGCCCGCTTTAGCTAACTGATCATGTACTGAACCAAACTGCTGATAACTGAGCATGGCGAGGTCACGTCTGAGTTTATTTAGTTCACTGGCATGAGAGAATTTAGCTAAACTGTTATCGGCACCAGGATAGTTCATATAAACCTGTGCACCAGAAGCCAGTAATTCCCCTGCATTTGTAGTTATCAAATCCAAAATGCTATCACGTACAGATAGATTGGTCTCCATCCCTTGATTGTTATTTATATCGCTGCAATCAGGCAAAATAAAAGATATCTGCACTGACTGATCCTCAGCGAAATCAAATACCCTCACCATGTGTTTACGTAATTTGGCAGATAGTTTCCAATTGATCAGCTTCAAGGAATCACCTGATTGCAATTCGCGATAACGATCGATTTCATCAGTCTGCGTCCTGCTTTTGCCGCGTGTGAAATCACCGTCTAACAATAATTTATTGAAGCTGTTCTGTACTGCAGAAATCTTTTGGCTAGGATAGACTGGCACAGTCGGAAAAGATTCTGGAGCATTGTATACTCGCAGGCTGAAGAAACCAAAAATATCATTGACATACAACTTTACATTTGCTGGCTTGAGCAATCCACAGTGATCGGCTGGGATTTCCAGATGCATAATCTGGCGCGAACGCGAAGATAATAAGAAAAACTTGCGAGTCAAAAATTGGTGACTACCCACCGCACTGCTGTCGACTTCTAGGCTAGCCATCAAAGTTCTAGTTGGATGCCTATTATCTAAGATCAACTCCCAACAGGCCTGATCATTGCGCTCAACATAATCAGTTATCAAATTACAATCTAAACTAACTAAACGACGCAAAAAGAACAGAGAGGCAAATGAAAACAGCGGCAATAAAAGCAAAAAGATCCAGATACTCGTTATATAGATCTGTTTTGCTATCTGTGCGACTAGCATGAAGCTAATCACCAGGACGATCCAACCGTAAAATCTAGCTCTGATCATTATTTCTCAGGGACGCGTACACTCTTGACTACATCTTGAATAACAGACTCTGCAGTGATTTGACGTAATTTGCTTTCTGGACGCAAAGTCAGACGATGTGCTAGGACGTTGACGGCTAAGGCTTGTACATCATCAGGGCGAACAAAACCTCTTCCCTGCAACAAGGCATAAGCTCTCGCTGCCTGCATCAACATCATCGAAGCACGTGGACTAGCTCCGAGAACTACGGCTTCATGGCTGCGTGTAGCATTGCATAGAGCGACGATATATGCCTTGACAGAAGGAGCACAATAAACGAGCTGAACTTGTTCCTTCATCCACATAATATGTCCGGCATCAGCTACTGACTCCAACTTAGGTAGCGGTTTACTCGCTGAATACAGATTGAGAATCTCCACTTCCTCACGAATAGTTGGATAGCCCAGATTAATCTTCAACATGAAGCGGTCGAGCTGTGCTTCCGGTAAGGGATATGTTCCTAGCTGTTCAACAGGGTTCTGTGTTGCCAAGACGATGAAAGGTTGAGGCAATTTATAGGTTTTGCCATCAACTGTGACCTGGTGCTCTTGCATTACTTCTAATAAGGCAGACTGTGTTTTAGGCGAGGTACGATTGATTTCATCAGCCAAGACGATCTGACTCATCACGGCACCTTCCTGAAACTCAAAGCGCTCAGTGCGATTGTTGTAAATGCTGAATCCTGTCACGTCGGTAGGCATAAGATCTGGCGTAAACTGAATACGCTTGAAACTCAGATTCAATGAATCGGCCAGAGCAGATACCAAGGTGGTTTTACCAATTCCTGGAACGTCTTCGATCAACACATGACCTCCCGCTGCCAAGGCGACTAAAATCATATGAATGACCTGATTTTTACCGATCATTATCTTATTTATATTTTGTTCAATTATTCCGCATAAGTTCTTAAAATCTACAGCGTTAACTTCCATATTAACCTCCCGCAGTTTAAGTTATTTTAACAATTTTAAGTAATTATGTAATTTACTCTGGATACAATTTATCTTTAAGAATTTATCTACTTCATGTTTATTGCAATCAAAGCAAAAAATCAAAGGATTGCTCACAAGTCCTAATTGATACTTATCTTGTTTAGCATACTCTAAACTGATCAAAATAAATGTGTATTTTCGTCGTTGTCGGTATTTGTTCAATAAATTATAGATATGTGAATATACCAATTCTCCCGAAGAAACACCGAGACGAATAGCTAGATCATCACTGTCGATGAGATTGATCTGCTGTCCGTTAAAAATCAGCAGAGAGCGAATATCGACAAGCGGTAATTCATAGTATTCAGATTCAGAAGAAACGATAACCGAACCATCAGCAAAGGCTAGATCTGAATTATACAAAACCTCACTGAAATTATTAGAGATAAAACCTCGCTTAATCCACAATAGTTTGTATTCACGGCGCAGTCGTCGATAGAAAATTCTACGTTTTAGCAAAGTGCCTAGTTCCCACATCAAGCCGAAAGTTGCAACTATAAATAAAGGCAAACCAATCTTAGTTGTAACCAAATCAAAAGCGGAAATCAAAAAACTACATATCAACAATAATAAATATGCTAAAAACATACTATCCCTTATTAAACAAAAGACCTCGGAGTTCCGAGGTCATGGCAGGGGAGACAGGATTTGAACCCGCAACCGGCGGTTTTGGAGACCGCTGCTCTACCGTTGAGCCACTCCCCTATGCTGGTGCCGGTGATGGGACTCGAACCCATACGCCCAGAGGACAGCAGATTTTGAGTCTACCTCGTCTGCCAATTCCGACACACCGGCGAGCTACTCGATAAATTTAGCAAATTATATCCTTATATGTCAAATAATTAGGCCGTATATCATTGAATCAACTGATCATTTACCGCTGCTGGACTTATCCTAACCTCTTCGAGTAAGGCTTCAGTTTTATGACCATGTTTACGTTTTTTAGATTTAAGATAAAATCCCAATAAAATCACCAAAGTTATGGCTGAGACAATTGCACCAGTCTTAAGTCCCTGTGGTGTAAATTTAGCAATTATTTGATGTTGACCAGGAGTTACAGGTATCAGTATCAAAGCATCACTAAAAGGTTTGGCCTCCACTTCTTCACCATCGACTGTGAATTGCCAACCTGGATCATAGGTTGTTGTAAATAAAACATATCCTGCTTCTTGCACGTTGATTTCCGCACTGATATTGGCTGAATTATGTTTAGTCACAGTCGCTTCTCCAGCTTTTAGCTTGCTGATCAAATCCTTGAACACTGGCTCATTCAATCTACAAACTTCTAAACGGAATGATCCAGTATCGGCAAATTCATCATTATATTCAGCGATGAATTTGACTTCTGAACCCTTAGGGAGATGACCTATCTCCAACATACCGTGATCTTGATCATGCGGATGCAAGGTAGTTTCACCTATCTCAACACGCAGGTTTCTGCGTTTGATGCCATTCATCCAATAATTAATATAATAATCCCCTTCTTCATCGATAGTGGTGGACCAAGTACTGCTGGAATTAGCGGTGCCTGAACCAGTGATCTTGAATTGCCGCTCTGTATCAGCAGAAACTGTCACATGCTCACTATTGATCAATTTAGGCTCTTTAGCTAATTCGAAAACATCTCCATCTGCACCCAGCGACCTGGCAAATGCATTCTGATTATCCACATAAAAATTTGCTTGTTCTAGCAACAGACCATCTGCACTCTTGGGTACTGCATACATGGTGGAGAGAACATTTGGATTGTGCCAGAACTTGATAGTATCTCTCTCGTCCACAAAATTACGCTGCCTCTCATCGAAATCGTAGAGATCGCCCATACGCGCAACAAAATTGATACCCAACAGACTATCGAGGACTATATTGGACTCACGGTACTCATAACTATTGATGGCATTACTGGTAAAGCCCAGATGATTAAAAAACCTCACAGGTTTGGTGGGATAGGTAGAGCTAAATATAGTCAGACCTGGATACGTGAACAGCATAGGTGGATTGACTGTACGATCGGGTAAATACTCCATTCTCTGTAAAGTATCACTCGACATATATTCATCGCGAAAATCATGTAAATCTTGATCGACAAAGTCAGCTAAGTAACTATTGCGTTCGCCATAGTACTCATTTTGATTGACCATAGAGATGGCATAAATACTGTTGAAAATAATTTCTATTATCAATAGCATCGCAAACATCTTTTGTGAAAACTGGTAATCGAAGGAAGACTTAGGTTCTAGACTCAATAAAATCACATAAAATGCTGTAAAAATCAGAGTTAGCAACACCATAAAGGCAGTAACTAATTCGTTGTCAATTTTTTGTAGAACTAAGACGCCCAAAATCAAGGTAAAAATACTGAGCTTAAAAATTGGATTGCGTACTTCCCTACCGTTTTTGCGCCCATCTGCAGCCATCAATACCATGATAAACGGCAACACAAAAGCGAAACGGAACGGTAATTGATTGGGGAAATGCTTGCCATGCCAGAGAAAATCTAAGTAATTGAGGTTGAACGACAGAAGCAAGAAGCCAACTACAGCGAGATGGCTAGCTCTGGTAGCAAAAGATAATCGCTTATTGGTGAGGTAAAGCGGCAAGAGAATCAATACTGGTAAACCTGCATAGATATTGGGCATGCCGTCACGGCTGGCAGGTAGATTGTTGGGTAAAAAGCGTGATAAGAAATCAATCCAAGCGTAGCGGAATGACATTTCTGTCGGAAATGCATCGTTCGCAGCTGAGGTCAAACGTAGGTAGTAAAAGACCGGCAAGAGTACAATCATCGCCACACCTAAAGCTGCTATGGATCCTACTATAAATCTAAGCAAAGAATTTTTCAGTTTTAGTTCGCTATTTTCATCGCGTAAGCGTAGATGTAATGGAATGATGTAGAGAGCTAAAAATACACAGAGGAAAAATCCTGTATAGAAATTCACCATCATCGAAAAAGCTAAAACAAAAATATATCCAAAATATTTTTGCTCAGTTAGCAGACGATGCAGAAAATAAACGCAGAGAGGTAGACAATATAAGGTGTCTAACCACATGATATTCCAGCTATAAGCCAGAGCGTAACCACAGAGAGCATAAGCACTGGCAAAGGCCAAAGCATTGAGCTGATTGGACTTAAACTTACGCAGCAAAATGAACATGAAATATCCCGATAGACCAGTTTTGATACAGGTAAAGATCATCACTGCTTCGGTGATCATCACTTTGGGCATCAAGATTAAGAGAAGATTTAATGGACTGAAGACGTAGTAACAGATAACTGAAAAGAAGTTAAATCCCATACCACCATTAAATGTATAGAAAAGACTATCAAAATTTAAAATTTTCGAACGCAACTCTAGCATGAAAGGTGCGTACTGGTGGAAAAGATCAACAGTGAGAATATGTCTATCTCCTACTGGATAAACCCCCTGAATGAAAAAACAAATCATCAAAATCAATGCAGGGACAAAAAATGACAGGAGATGATAAGAATACTTGCGTTGCATCAACCCTAATTTGACGGATGAATTATCTTGAACTTGCTGTTTATCAGGCACAAAGTCCATAAAAACCTCACTAATACTTGATAATGAAGCTTATATTAAACAATATTTCTTGACTTTACAATTCAATTAATAGATAATAACGCCGAAAAAATTAAGGAGGCTGTTTATGAACAAAACAGAATTAGTTGCTGCAGTCGCAGAGCGCACCTTACTCAGCAAAAAAGATTGTGAATTAGCATTAAACGCTACTTTAGAAACAATTTCTGACGCTTTAGTCAAGGGTGATAGAGTTGTCTTGATGGGCTTCGGTACTTTTGAAACACGTCATCGTGCTGCTAGAACTGGTAGAAATCCCAAGAGCAAAGAAGTCATCACCATCGCTGCTTCTAAAGCTCCTGCTTTCAAAGCTGGTAAAGCTCTCAAAGATAAAGTCAACAAGTAATCTTACTTTTGCCAAGAGCCCCGATCGGGGCTCTTTTAATTTATCAAAAATTCATATTTTCTCGCTTTCTATCATTCCTTCTTCTGCCCTATCACTTCCATATCTAAGACAATATGTGTCAGAGGGGCGTACAATACGCGATAATCACGTTCAGAATCAATATTTGAATATGGGGCTAATATATATGTTCCATAATTAGAGATGATGCGATTACCTTTTACGCTGTATTCAGAACGCTTCAATTCTATAGAAGCACGGTTGTCAGCATATATGTTCACACAATCGACTACACGCAACTGGGTATCCTTGATAATGAAGACAATTAACAGCAAGGTCAGTAACAACGGTACCACATAACTAATTGCGTATTTGTTGCGCATTTCATAATTGACTGCCAAACGCTTCAAAATCAGATAGAAGAGAATAAAAGCAATCAGTAGACTCAACACCAAGGAAAAGGCAAAAAAGAATGTCATTACAATTCTCCATTTATCAATTTGAGTATCGCAGTTTGATCTAAGATTTTTATACCGAGTTTTTCAGCTTTAGTAAGTTTGCTGCCTGCACTTTCACCTGCCACCAAGTAATCAGTTTTCTTGCTGATAGAACCACTGACCTTACCCCCAGCTGATTCGATCAAAGACTGCATCTCGGAACGCGTATAATCAGGTAGAGTGCCGGTTAAGACAAAGATCTTACCCGTGAGTGTACCTACCACTTCATTCTGTTCATAGTTGAAATTTAACCCTAAATTCTTTAATTCAGAGATTATCTTTTTGGTTTCTGATTCGGCAAAAAAGTCTTCTAATACCTCAGATACAATTTCACCGAAGCTATTCAATTGTAGAAAATCTTCCTTGCTGGCAGCAGCGATGGCATCTATACTACCAAATTCTTTCAATAAGTTCTCTGCTTGTACTTGTCCTATATTGGGAATACCCAAGGCAGTCAATAATCTGACAGGGCTTTGTTGTTTGGATGCTTCTAAAGCTTGCAGGATATTATCTAAAACCTGATGATTTTTATGGTTTCCGATAATTTCTGCATTGATTAATTCTTCGTAACGTGTACTCAAGCTATAAAAATCGTAGATGTGTTGTACGAAGCCAGCTTCGTATAGTTTCTGGACAATGCTATCACCTAAACCCTTGATATCCATGGCTGACGATGAGGTGAAATATTGCAATTTCTTCAGCAACTGTGCTGGACATTCTGGGTTGATACAATAAAGGTCGACGCTGTCTTGAATGTGCTGCAAAGGTGAATTACATACGGGACACTGTGTTGGCAACTTAAAAGGTTCTGCTCCGTCTGGACGCAACTCAGTCACTACTTGAGTGATCTCGGGAATGATGTCTCCCGACTTATGTACTATGACAGTATCGCCGATGCGCAGATCCAATTGATTTATAAAGTTCTGATTATGTAGGGTAGCACGACTGACAGTCGTTCCCTGCAGCAATACAGGCTCTAAGATGGCTAAGGGAGTAACTCGGCCAGTTCTACCGACATTTACTTCTATGTCTAGTACTCGAGTTGGCTTAGCTTCAGGTGAATATTTGTAGGCAATAGCCCAACGTGGGAATTTAGCTGTTTGACCAAGATTATCACGAACTCTCAATTGATTGACTTTAATCACTGCACCGTCGATGCCATAAGGTAGCTGTTCGCGAATCTTTGCTATTTCTTCGATGGCTTTGACAACCTCATCTACATCTTGACATACACTGTAATCGGGGCTGGTTTTAAAACCGTTACGCCTTAAAAATTCTACACTCTCAGCATGTGTAATAAACACCATACTGCTGCTCTCTACATTAAAAGCAATCAAATGCAAATCACGTTGAGCGATGGCGTTGAGATCGAGGCTGCGTAAAGTTCCAGCAGCAGCATTGCGTGGATTAGCTAAAAGTTTAGGGCCACGCTCTATTTTTTGTTGTACGCGCTTTAGCTTGCGGTCAAATTTTTGATAGACATTTGCTGATTTTTTGACCAGCTGTGCTACGCTCTTGGCAAAACTAACATCGCTCAATTCTACTTTAGCTAAATCTGCTGTCAAGCTATTTAGCTCGGCGAGTTTATCTAAGGACAGAGACAGTTGTCGATAGTTTTGTTCCAATAATTTATGGCTGTCGATCAAGTTTTGATTATAGAGATTAAAACTAGCATATGGCATGTAGATCTCACCGCGGACGATCAGACTTTCACAGCTTGGATCTATCTCAGTAGGCAACTCATGGATATGGGGAGCAGCCTTAGTTAGGTCTTCTCCCACATAGCCATCTCCTCTACTCAATGCACGATAGAGCTTGCCGCCACGATACTCTAAACTCAATGACATGCCATCTATTTTTTGTTCAGCTACAAAATCTACCTCAGGATAATTTGCTTGTATAGATGTTATAAAGCTGGTCACTGTATCTATATCGAAGACATCGTTGAGACTGAGCATGGGTTGACGATGCTTCTGAGTCGGCAGATAGCTAGATGGCTTACCCCCTACATTGCTAGTCGGAGAATCAGAGCGTTTGAACTCAGGATGTTCTTGCTCCAAAGTTTTGAGCTGAGCCAGCAATTGATCGTACTCAGCATCGCTCACCTCTGGAGCATCTTGATTGTAGTAACTATCACTCAGTTTTAATAGATAGTCTGTGAGCTGCTCAATTCTCAGCTTGATATCCTGTTCTAATTCAGAAGGCATAGCTCAATCACCGAGATTAGCGAGGGCTTGCTGAGCATTCTTGAGTTTATCCTCAGCAGCCTGCCTTTTTTGGCGCTCCTTTTCTACTACTGCAGCTGGTGCCTTGCTGACAAAACTTTCATTAGACAGCTTCTTGTCTACAAATTGAATCTGTTCTTGTAATTGTTCAATCTCTTTGGTCAGACGCTCGCGCTCAGCTGTAAAGTCTATGAGATCAGCTAAAGGC
>JAEWFX010000014.1 GCA_023388605.1 Bacillota bacterium | reverse complement strand
TGCAGGTGAGCATCCTTCACCTATCCCATATGCTGATTTTGTCACCACGACAACCCACAAAACGCTCAGAGGTCCACGTGGTGGCGTCATCATGTGCAAGGCGGAGTACGCCAAAAAAATTAATTCTGCAATCTTCCCTGGTATTCAAGGTGGTCCTTTGATGCACGTCATCGCGGCTAAGGCCGTCGCTTTTAAAGAAGCTCTGACTCCTGAATTCAAGTCATATCAACATAAGGTTGTGGAGAATGCTAAAGAACTAGCTAAACATCTGATAGAACTCGGAATCAAAGTGATAACTGGCGGTACAGATAATCATATCGTCTTAGTAGATTTACGTGGCACTGGCTGCACAGGTAAGGTTATGCAGGAACGTTTAGATGAAGTCAACATCACCTGCAATAAGAACGGCATTCCCTTCGATACTGAAAAGCCCACTATCACATCGGGATTGCGTTTAGGTACACCAGCTGTAACAACTAGAGGTTTCGGCAAAGAGGATATGCGCGAGATAGCTGAATTGATTTATCTCACTCTCAACGAATATGAGCGTGCTGATGAGATCAGAGAACGCGTAGCTCTACTCTGCGCCAAGTATCCTCTCTACGCTTAGAACAACCTTACGAGAATGGTCAAAAGAGAACATCAACCTTTAGCTTATAGAATGGCACCACGCACTCTCGCTGAATATGTCGGTCAACGGCATATTCTTGCTGAGGGTAAATTGTTGTGGCGTATGATTAAGGCAGATCAGCTCTCATCTATCATTCTCTATGGACCACCAGGCACAGGCAAAACATCACTTGCCAAGGTTATCGCTAACAGTACGTCCAGTAGTTTTGTAAAACTAAATGCTGTTACATCTGGGATCAAGGATCTCAAGCGTGCCATCGATGATACAGAAAATCCTCTACTCACGCCCAGCGGACGCACTGTGCTCTTTATCGATGAAATTCATCGCTTCAATAAAGCTCAACAAGATGCTCTCTTACCCAGTGTAGAAGAAGGTACGATTATATTGATTGGAGCGACTACAGAAAACCCATATTTTGAAGTCAACAAAGCTCTGATTTCACGTTCAACAGTCTTTCATCTGCAACCGCTGAGCAAGGAAGAACTCAAACAGATAATTGTGCAAGCTCTCAGTGACAAAGAGCGAGGTTATGGTGAACTATCTGTCCATTTCACTGATAAAGCCATGTCTTTTCTTCTGGATACAGCGGCTGGAGATGCTAGGGTAGCACTCAACGCTCTCTCGTTAGCAGTCACAACTACACCGCCACAATCTGATGGAAGCATAGAGATAGATTTCGATATTATCTGTGACTGTCTGCAGCAGAAAAACCTAGCTTTCGACAAAAATGGAGAAGCACACTATGACACCATCAGCGCATTGATCAAATCAATGCGTGGTAGTGATCCAGATGCGACTGTACACTATCTGGCTAGAGCCTTAGCCAGTGGTGAAGATATCAATTTTATTGCCCGTCGCTTGATTATCTGCGCTGCTGAAGATGTGGGACTTGCCAGTCCTCAAATGTTGACTATGGCAGTGGCGGGAGCTGAGGCTTGCCGTCGTATCGGTATGCCCGAAGCGAGAATTATTTTGGCAGAAGTAGCAGTAGCCATAGCTACCGCACCTAAATCAAATAGTAGCTATTTAGCCATCGATATGGCATTGGAGGATGTCCGCAACAAGTCAATCGGAGAGATACCCTACAAATTGCGTAATGCTCCAGTATCCGGAATGCAAGAAGAGGGTTATGGTCAAGGCTATCGTTATGCCCACAATCATCCCAATCACTATGTACGAGGTGAACAGTACTTACCTGAAGAGTTGAAGGGAACTGTCTATTATCAAGCTGGCGATCTCGGTTATGAACAGACGATTCAGAAATGGTATAAATTTTTGCAGGAGTCTGAGCAATGAAGGATAGTTTTTTTCGACTAGATGAATTTTTTGACTACTTTTTGGGTATCAAAGAGCGATCACCACGTACACTCAAAGAATATCGCTACGATCTACTCTTGTTTTTTCGTTATCTCAAAATCGAACGTGGTCTAGCAGGTGATTTTGAGGAGATCGAAGATATTTCTGTATCCGATATCGATGATGCCTTTCTGCGTTCAGTTAAATTGACTGAACTTTATAGATTTGTAGCTTGGTTGACTAATGACAGAAAAGTCAAAACGGCTGGACGTGCTCGTAAAATATCTGCTTTACGGACTTTTTTTAGTTTTCTGCACAACAAATTACACATAATAGATAATAATCCCGCCAGTGAATTAGAATTGCCGAAAAAAGCTCAGCAACTACCACGTTATCTCAGTGTCGATGAGAGCGTATCGTTGCTAGATAAGGCTCAACAAGCAGACCATAAATTTGCCGAACGTGACTACTGTATTTTGACTCTGTTCCTCAATTGTGGCATGCGTCTCTCAGAACTAGTCAGTATCGACATCAAGGATATTAAAGACGATACGATCACAGTTGTGGGTAAAGGCAATAAAGAGCGTGTTATTTATCTAAACTCCTTGTGCATCGATGCTATACAGAAATTGTTAGCTGTACATGAGCCAGCCAAAAAACCTGATGAACAGGCCTTGTTTGTCAGCCGCAATCGTCATCGTATCTCCAACCGTGCGGTGCAGAATATAGTCAAAAAATATTTGTTGCAGGCAGGGCTAGATCCAGAACGCTACTCCACCCATAAGCTGCGTCATACAGCAGCTACACTTATGTACCAGCACGGCGGAGCTGATCTGCGCAGCCTACAACAGATACTGGGACACAGCAGCATAGCTACAACAGAGATCTATACTCACGTAAATCAAGATATGTTGCATAGAGCTGTCGACCAACACCCACTCAATCAATTAAAGAAAGCTTCTACAGAAGAATAAGCATTATTGTTAACCTATATTCAAGACTGGTTAACAATAATATTTTATGCTATATTGTCTCCGGAATTATTCGGAGTATGTATGAGCACAAAACAAAAAATTCTCGAGAGATTAGCCTCAAATCTCAATCAATCCGTATCTGGTCAAGAGTTAGCTAGTGAACTCTCTATCTCACGAACAGCTGTCTGGAAAGCTATTCAAGCTCTACAACAATCAGGTCATCAGATAATTGCCAATACTAATCAAGGCTATATGCTGTGTTCAGCTTGTGATGTTCTGTCTGCTGAAGGTATCAGAAATGAACTAGCAACAATCGGTGAACATGGACTTGATATTCAGGATACAGAAAATCCTCTGACAGATTTGCACACCGCTCTACCCACAATTGATCTTCAAATATTTGATACTGTTTCTTCAACTAATGATTTGGTCAAAGAATTAGCCGTTGAGGGTAAAGATGAGGGTTTAGTTGTTATCGCAAGCTCTCAGACTAAGGGGAGAGGTAGACGTGGACGTAGTTTTTTCTCTCCTGATCAATCAGGCATCTATATGAGTATTTTGCTGCGTCCCCATGATGTCTTGCCTGGTGATGCACTTAAAATTACCAGTATGGCAGCTGTAGCTGCGGCTTTAGCCATCGAAGATATCTGTGACAAAACAGCAGATATAAAGTGGGTAAATGATATTCTAATCGATGGCAAAAAAGTAGCAGGCATTTTGACTGAAGCTTCCCTAAGTATGGAAAATGGCCGCTTCGAGTATGTGGTATTGGGGATGGGCGTAAATATTTATCCGCCCGACAATGGTTTCCCTGCTGATATCTTAGACATCGCTACATCTGTGCTACTTGAGCCGCAATTCGGTTGCAAAAATAAATTAGTAGCTCATTTTCTCGCATATTTTTTCAATTTTTATCAGCATGGGATCGATTACCAAAATTTATATCGCAGCAAAAGCCTTGTCATAGGTAAAGATATCTGGGTTATCAAGGGTGATGAGCGTCTAGCTGCACGTGCTATTGATCTAGATGGTGATCAGCTAGTAGTAGAGTATCTAGACCATACTATCGAGACTTTGACTTCAGGTGAAATCAGTATTCGGTTGAAAGGACAATAGAGATGAGAATTACGATTAAAGAAATGGTTTTGACAGCGTTATTTGTCGCACTGATCGTCATCGGGACATTTATTAAAATTCCAGTACCCTACGTACCTTTTACTCTGCAATTGATGTTCACCATGTTTGCTGGCTTGTTATTAGGACCTAGGCTGGGTGCATTAGCCGTGATCATATATTTAGTATTGGGACTACTAGGTGTACCAGTTTTCGCTGAAGGAGGCGGTATATCCTATATTTTCAAACCTACCTTCGGTTATCTGATCGGCTTTGTTTTCGGTACTTATGCGACAGGATACATCGCGAATCGAGATGCTCGTCCCAGTGTCAAACGTCTGCTCTGTGCTAACTTATTGGGACTTGTGATCGTTTATACCTTTGGACTCATCTATCTTTATCTCGTTCGCAGTCTATATTTGTTCAATCCCATCGGTATCTGGCAATTATTCTTCTACGGCATGATCTTGCCTATACCTGGTGACTTGATTATCTGTGTAGGAGGTGCCTTCATAGGTCAACGTCTTATTCCTATGGTCAAAAACAGTTACTCCCATTCGGTGTAATGAGAATATTCGTTCTTTGGAGAAGATGATGAAAAGTGAAATGATAAAGATAGATACAGCAGATCTAAGCATCAACACTTTAGTAGAACGCATTGTTGAGGGACACTCAATCACTAGAGATGAGGCGCTGTGGTTATATGAACAGCCATTATCTGAACTGACTGTAGCTGCCGATAAATTGCGTGAACACTTCTGCAGCGATGGTTTTGACATCTGCACCATCATCAATGGCAAGAGTGGCCGCTGCTCAGAAAATTGTAAATTCTGTGCTCAATCTGCTCATTTCAAGGTGGACGTTGAGTGTTATAGCCTATTATCTGCTGAGGAGATCGTCGAAGAAGCCAAGCGCAATGATGAGCAGGGAGTTCTACGTTTTTCTATCGTTACTTCGGGTAAACGTCTAGCCAATTGGGAAGTACAAAAGATGTGTGAAGCAGTGAAGCAGATCCGTGAACAGACGGGTATCTCGGTCTGTGTTTCTTTTGGCCTCTTGAATGAAGAACAATATCGTAAGCTCAAAGAAGCGGGTGCCACTCGTGTACACAACAATCTTGAGACTTCTCGCAGAAACTATCCCAACATCTGTACCACACATACTTTCGACGATAAAATCCAGGCTATAAAGGCAGCGCAACGGGCTGGTCTATCAGTTTGCAGTGGCGGCATCATGGGTTTGGGAGAAACAGTTGAAGATAGAATCGATATGGCACTTAGCTTGCGTGAATTAGGCATCAAGAGTGTGCCTGTAAATATGCTCAATCCCATTCCAGGTACACCACTAGAGAATAATCAACGTCTGACCAGCGAAGACATGCAGCGTATCGTCGCAGTCTATCGTTTTATTTTGCCTGATGCTGCCATTCGTTTAGCAGGGGGAAGGGGACTATTGCCAGACAAAGGAGAAGCCTGTTTCCGCTCTGGTGCGAACGCCGTAATTTCTGGCGATATGTTGACTACAGCAGGTTATACTGTCAAAAGTGATATGCAGATGATCAATAATTTAGGCTTTACACGCAGGTACGACGATGCCTAAGAGTATTTTTATCACTGGTACTGGCACCGATGTCGGAAAAACTTATATCGCTGCTCTTTTAGTTGAGGAATTGGTTAGACGAGGCGAAAAAGTAGCTTACTTTAAGGCTGCAGCCAGTGGCAATCAACGCAGAGAAGACGGCTCTATTCTTTTTGGTGACGGCGAATTCGTCAAGCAAATTAGTGGGTTAAAACAAGATCTAGATTCCATGTGCCCCTATCTGTATGAAGCAGCAGTTTCGCCACATCTTGCAGCTAAATTAGAAGGTAATCCCGTTCAATTGGATCAAGTTATCCATTGTTATCAAAAACTTGCGGATATTTATGATTATCTGATTGTAGAAGGTGCAGGAGGAATAATCTGTCCCATAGCAGTCCATGCTGATTCCGTACTATGGCAAACTGATATTATCAGAGCATTGCAGCTAACATGTCTTTTAGTAGCTGATGCTGGACTCGGTACTATCAATGCTTGCGGTTTGAGCTGCCATTATCTTCATCATCACAGTATTGAATGTAGAGGTATCATCTTCAATCGTTATCTAGATTCAGAAATGCATCGTGATAACCTAAAGTTTTGTGAAGAGTTGACCTCTAAGCCTATTTTAGCCACTGTAAAACCAGAACAGAGAGCTCTATCTCTAAGTGATCAAGTGTTAAAAGATATTTTTGTATAGCAGTAAAGCAGGTGTTCTATGCTTTGGTATCCGTATGTTCAGATGAAAACCATGTCTAAGCCTTATAAAGTAACTGGGGCTAAGGGAGCATATCTCGAAATCGATGGCCGTAGCATTCTCGATACTACATCTTCTTGGTGGAGTGTCATTCACGGTTATAATCACCCTGAGATCAACGTTGTTCTAAAAGA
>JAEWFX010000047.1 GCA_023388605.1 Bacillota bacterium | reverse complement strand
GCCATAGGCACATGCACCAACATCTCATGGTAGATAAATTCATCTTTTTCTGTCAGCATAATGCGGTCATCCATCACCAGCATTTTGCCGAACTCAGCTGTCTCAAAGATCTCTATCTTCTGAAATTGACTCTGTTTGCTAAAAATTTGTCTTTCAGCAGCGATTGAGTATTTTACACTCGGTGTATGTTCTTCAGTGAACCACAGACTCATCTTACCTCCACTAAAACATTCAAGCGATTGAGACTCAGATCTTCGGTACCCGTCATCGAACAACCCTTAGCTTTAGCCATGGCTATATAATCCAAACATTCTTTGGTCACTTCCTCGCCAGGAGCTAAAATCGGGATACCGGGCGGATAGCACATCACGAATTCAGTGCAAATACGTCCAGCCGCCTCTTCTAGCGGAACCTGTATAGACTTAGCATAAAAAGCCTCGGTCGGACTCAAGACTACTTTAGGCTCTATATATTCACCTAGAGTTAATTTATCTTTTATTTCACGGTGTGAGCTACCTATATCAGTCAAAGCAGCTAGCAATCTCTCTATCTTATCCTCACTATCGCCGACTGAAATAATGGCTAACAAGTTACCTAAGTCACCGAATTCTGTCTGAATATCGTATTCATCACGCAATAGATCGTACACCTCGATGCCTGCAAGCCCACCTCTACGCGTATGAATAGACAATTTAGTCGTATCAAAATCAAAAAAAGCTTTGCCATCGATACGCTCCCTGCCAAAAGCATAGAATTGGCCAGACTGATTGATCTCAGTGCGTGCATATTCTGCCAACTCCCTGACTTTGGCAAAGGATTTTTGTCCGCGCAGGGCTAGATTGCGACGAGTGATATCCAATGAAGAAAGCAATAAATAAGAAGCGCTGGTAGTCTGCGTTAAATTGATAATCTGTCTGATATAACCAGACTCTTCGACCATGCTCTGACCCACCAATAACAACGAACTCTGTGTCAGAGAACCGCCCGTTTTATGTGTGCTGACAGCAGCCATATCTGCTCCTGCCGCCATAGCTGAAACTGGTAAATCTTCACCGAAATAAAAATGTGTACCATGGGCTTCATCCACAAGAACTCGCATGCCAGCAGCATGACCTATTTTCACCAAAGAACGAAGGTCAGTACAAACACCATAGTAAGTAGGATTATTAACTAGAATAGCTTTTGCTTCAGGATGCTTGGCGATGGTGGACTTGACATCGTCCAGTGACATGCCCAAAGGGATACCCAACTCAGAATCCTCTCCGGGATTGACATATACAGGAATAGCTCCAGCTAGTATCAAGGCGTTGATAGCTGAACGGTGCACATTGCGTGGCATTATAATTTTGTCGCCTGGATTCAGGCTGGACATAACCATAGCTTGTACAGCTGAAGAAGTACCATTGACCATAAAAAAACAGGCAGCCGCACCGAACGCATCAGCTGCTAATTCCTCGGCTTTTTTGATAACGCTCACAGGATGGATTAGATTATCTAGCATTTTCATCGAATTAGTGTCCACTGATAAGCATTTTTTGCCGAGAAAATCAGTCAATTCTGGATTGCCTTTGCCCTGTTTATGACCGGGAACGTCAAAAGCGACTATACGTCGTTTACGATACTCCTGTAGAGCATCGAATAGAGGAGTTTTTGCTTGATCTAGGCGGTATTTTTTCATTCAAAATCTCTCTTACTAAAATCAAAATAATTATAACAAAAAAGTCTCACCCTCCTAGAAGAATGAGACTTTGGTGGACACTGCCAGGTTCGAACTGGCGACCTCTGCCGTGTGAAGACAGCGCTCTAACCAGCTGAGCTAAGCGTCCTCAACAAGTAATTAGTATAGAGAACGCAGCAGAATATATCAACAAAAATCCATCTTTAACAACCTATCCTGTTAACATCAATAACACTATTATTGCCTATCATTATCTAACGTGCTATCATGCTCAAGTAGTTAGAAACGGAGAGTTGACCGAGCTGGCTGAAGGTGCACGATTGGAAATCGTGTTTGTGCCCAAAAGCGCAACGAGGGTTCGAATCCCTTGCTCTCCGCCATTAAACTTTTTACGAAGTCCGCCAAAGCTGATAATAAAGCTCTAGCGGACTTTTTCAGTCTTTAAGACTTTTAAAAGTCTCAAAAATAGTTAATTAAAGCCTCCGAAATTGTCAGCAAAATTGTCAGCGAATTGGATTCGATAAGCTTATATTAATGATATATTCTCCCCAAAAGAATGTAGTTGGTAATACTAAAACTCCCTCTAATCTGCATAGAAATATGAGCGATACTTAGTTCTCTGCACGGCTTTAGAAAGTGAAGAATAAAGCACTAACAACAATGCTGAGTTTGTGATGCCATTGATCACCGATGCATAAATATTCGCCCATTGATATAGCTTAGCCAGATCTTTAGTGACACCTAGTAATTGATAGATACGATAACGCAACCAAGGGTCAAATAAAGGGTTGATAATCAAGAGAATAATTACGCAGATAACCGCACAGCGTATGAATCGCTGTTTGACTTCTTGCTGTTGTTTTACCTTTAACTGACGAACCAGAATTCCAGCTACTAAACCAATGATCAATTTGCCAAAAAATGTTGGAATCATGGCGTTGACATAACCTGCTGTCAAATCAGCTATAGTTAGACCGATGGCTCCAGATAATCCTCCCCATATTGGCCCTAGTACCATACCGGCTAATACACATATGCAATTAGCAAAATGAACTAGTATGCCATCGGGTGTGGGACCTGGTATGCGAAAACGCAAAAGTACAAATACCACCCAAGCCAAGGCGGCGAATAACGCCGCCAAAGTTAATTTCTGAATAGATATATTTTTATTCATTTATTGATCCTTTGCTTGATATTTAACAATAGCCTGCTTAGCTGCCTTTACTTCATCGGGACGAGTAATGGAGCCATAATGCGGTGCTGATTGTAATTTGGATACATCTGTTTCAACTTCTTTAGCGATGGCTATAAAGGCATCTACTAAACCATCTAAACCTTCTAGGGTCTCAGTTTCTGTGGGTTCTATCATCATCGCTTCAGAGACGATCAAGGGGAAATAAATAGTAGGTGGATGATATCCAAAGTCAATTAATCTCTTGGCAATATCCATAGTATGTACGCCGTATTCACGCTGACGCTTACTGGTCATAATAAATTCATGCATAGCATCACTTGTATACGGTACTTCGTAATAATCCTTGAGGCGAGCTTTTAGATAGTTGGCATTAGCTACAGCGGCCTGAGAAACCTCTGATAGACCCGTTTTACCATAGGCCAATATATAGGCATATGTGCGGACAAAAATACCAAAAGAACCGCTAAATGCTCTTACTTTTCCGATAGAATGAGGGCGATCATAATCTAAACGATAGAGATCTGAATCATCACAATATGTAACCACTGGTTTAGGTAAGAAAGGTTTTAAGTGTTCCTTAACCCCCACAGGACCTGCACCCGGTCCACCGCCACCATGCGGTGTACTAAACGTTTTGTGAACATTGAGGTGAACGACATCAAAACCCATATCTCCAGGACGACATTGCATCAGTATAGCATTGAAATTTGCACCATCGTAGTAGTTGAGGCCACCACATTCATGAACTAAACGTGTAATCTCTAACACATCTTTCTCAAATAGACCGAGCGTATTGGGGTTAGTGAGCATAATACCTGCTACTTCTGGACCCAACTTTGATTTCAGATCATCGATGTCTACTAGACCTAATTCATTAGACTTTAATTCACGTACTTCAAACTCCGCCATAGCAGCTGAAGCTGGATTAGTACCATGAGCTGAATCTGGTATCAACATAACTTTTCGAGCTGTGTCGCCACGTTGCTCATGATAAGCCTTGATCATCATGATGCCCGTCAACTCTCCATGAGCACCTGCAGCAGGTTGAAAAGTAAAGGCATCCATGCCTAATAAGTCATTTAGTTGATGTTCTAATAAATAGAGCAATTTCAAATTGCCCTGTACTGTTTCAACAGGTTGTAGAGGATGAGTATCAGTGAAGCCAGGTAGATTAGCCATAGCTTCATTGACCTTAGGATTGTACTTCATTGTACAAGATCCTAGAGGATATGGTCCGTTCTCAACTCCGTAATTACTGAGCGAATTATTGGTATAGTGACGTATAACTTCGATTTCTGCCAGGTCTGGAAAATCTAGTGATTGCTGTCTATAGCGATCACCATAATATGCAGCGAGATCAGTGGTAGGAACGTCACAATCAGATACGAAGCGTGAGGTATTAGCCCCAGTCTCGATATATTCAAAAATCAATTTTTGTCGACGTTTTTCCATGCTAACTCTCCATTCTCTCAGCAAAATCTTGTACAGCGTGTACTAGACGATCGAGGGCTTGTTTATCTTTTTGTTCGGTGACTGCAAGGATGTATTTATCGCCTTCGATCACGCCTCCTATAATCTTTTGTTCTAAGAGGTATCTATTCAGAGCATGTAGATCTAAACAATCTGACATCAAGGTGAATTCTCGGAAAAATGGTCTATCAGACACGGCCTTAAATAAACCAGTTGATATCAATGCTCGTTGCAGATAAAGAGCCTTGTGCTGTGAGTTTTCTGCTACTTCTGTAATACCGCTGCGACCCAATAGAGCCATATATATAGTAGCTGCGGTTGCTAGTAGAGCTTGGCTGGTACAAATATTGGATGTAGCTTTTTCTCTGCGAATGTGTTGTTCTCGTGCTTGTATCGTCAATACGTAGGCTCGATTCCCATCACGATCTACTGTCTCACCGCAAATACGACCAGGCATTTTACGCAACAACTTCTTGGTAGCTGCTAAATAGCCAACAGCAGGGCCACCGAAATTCGTCGCAATACCTAAGGGCTGAGCTTCACCACAAACGATATCACAGTTACAACTGCCAGGATCACGCAAGATTGCTAGACTGATGGGATCCGTGCTGACTACTGCCAGAGACTTGCCGGTGTGAGCGTATTCAGCAAAAGCAGTCAAATCTTCGACAACACCATAATAGTTAGGTGATTGTACTAACAGACCAGCATATTCTTCTACTGCATCAGGATAGGTATCTTCGGAAGTTAAATCAGTATTGAGATCGCCGAATTCTACCTCTAAACCTCCTGCATAAAAATATGTTGCTATCGTCTCTCTAGTCTCAGGATTAACTCCTCCTGACACCCATACTTTGTGGCGACCAGTCTGACGACAAGCCATCAAGAGAGCTTCTGCCGCTGCCGAAGCACCGTCATACATCGATGAATTAGCGATATCCATACCTGTCAGGCGACAAATGTAGGTTTGCCATTCGAAGATTGCTTGTAGAGTACCCTGAGATATCTCTGCTTGATACGGAGTGTATGATGTCAGATATTCTTGCCGTTGGATCAAAGCTGAGATGGCACTCGGGCGATAGTGGTCGTAAATACCAGCACCTAGATAGCTATCGTAATGAGACAGATCGCAATTTAGCTCGGCTAGGCTCTGAATGTGTTTCGCTATAGCCTGCTCACTCCAACCATTCTCAGGTAAATTTTTAAGTTCTTGCTCATGTAGCTTCGATCTTAATTCTTGAGGTATGGAATCGAACAGACGATCGAGATCGACTCCAACCTTCGCTAACATCTCTTGACGACGTTCTGTGCTGATCGGGATGTAACCGCTCATGCTTCCTCCTATAGTCAGCGATTAAGCTTCTACCATTGCTTTATATTGTTCTGCATTCATGAGCTGCTCTAATTCTGCGGTATCATTGATCTTAATCTTGATGATCCAATTAGCAAAAGCATCGGCGTTGATCAATTCTGCTTCGTCTTCTAGAGCTTCGTTGAATTCCAAAACTTCACCTGATACTGGCATATATAGATCAGAAGCCATCTTTACAGACTCAACACTGCCAAATTCTGTACCGGCTTCCAACTCCTCGCCCACTGTATCAGCTTCGACGAAGACGATGTCACCTAATTCACTCTGAGCAAAATCAGTTATGCCGATATAAGCCTCTTCCCCTTCGACTCGCAACCATTCATGTGATTTAGCGTAATATAAACCTTCTTGAAAAACTGACATATTGTCCTCCTGACCTTATTATTTCTTGATAAAAGGCAACTCAGTAACACTGAAAGCTTTATGCTTGCCTCTGATCTCAATCTCTAACTCTTGCGCGTCACAAGTCTTATCAATTAAAGCTAGAGCAATACCCTTGCTCAGTGTAGGCGAAAAGCTACCAGAGGTGACTATACCTACCTGCCTATCGCCAGCAAAAACTAGATAACCCTCTCGAGCAATAGAGCGATCATTGCTGATCAAAGCAACTGATTTCCTCTGCGGTGTCGGCATTTTGGCTGCATAATAATCATCACGTTCTAAGTCGACAAAACGACCCAAACTAGCTTCTAACGGTGTGATATCGCGAGTTAACTCATGCCCGTACAGAGGTAGACCAAATTCTAAACGCAGAGCATCACGAGCACCTAGTCCACAGGGAGTAATACCTGCCTCAAGCAATTTATCCCATAATTTTTCGCTTCTATAGACAGGCAGATAGATCTCATATCCATCCTCGCCGGTATAACCAGTGCGGGAAATCACTATTAGTTGATTATCTTTATCGGCAGATACTAAACGACGGAAACGCTTCATCTCTTTTAGTTCTGCTTGTTTTTCATGATCAGTGAGCAACACTGAAAAAATAGCTGGGTCAGCTAATTTGCGTGCCTCCGGACCTTGCACCGCGATCAAAGCGTACTCAATTGACTCGTCAGTGAGCTCGAGATCAGTATCGAACTCAGCTGCTCTCTCACAGAGAAAATCAAAATCTTTTTGCTTGTTAGAAGCATTGACAACCAACCAATAGTCATCGTCAGCAAAACGATAAACCATCAAATCGTCGACACTGCCACCATCCTCATAACAGAGCACAGCATAATTTACTAGTTCAAGAGTCTTATGCGAGACTGGTCTGCTGAGTATGTAGTCTAAAAACTCACCAGCTCTAGCACCTTTCAGTCGAATTTCACCCATATGTGAAACATCAAACATCCCTGCACGCTGTCTGACAGCTGCTACTTCTTCCTTGATACCACTGTATTGCAGCGGCATATCCCAACCACCGAATTCAGTCATTTTTGCTGATAGTTCGAGATGTTTTGAGTACAGAGCTGTACGCTTCAAATCTTGCATAGAAAACTCCTTGTATTGATGAGTTATATACAATATAGCCTATTTTTCATAGCTTAGTTGGTAATAAATTTGACACCTTGCATAAATATGAATATTTACACTAACTAATTACAAAAATTACCGTACTTATTACAAATTATCTAGTTATTTCTAGAACATGCTACTTCACAAACTTTGCTGCTATTTCGCCTAAAAAAAACTCGCAACAAATACCTCTCCTACGATGATCAGGATAATATTGGGATAATTCAATGGCTCTACCTGTTAAGTCGGCAGCAAAATCACACGCCTCTACTAAACTATGCCCTCTCAAAAAAGACGCAAGCAATAAAGAAGCAAAAAAATCACCACTGCCAAACACGCTGCAATTTATTTCCGGTTTTGCTATAAAGTTCCAATCACCATTTGCTTGCGATACATAATTTATGATTTGTTTACTAGGTCCTCGCACACCTTTTAGTACAATATTTTTAGCTCCAAGATCATGTAATTTATGACAGAGAACTTTTGCCTGCTCTTCATCTATCTCTCTATTGCCATAAGGCTCATTTAACAAGAGTGCTGCTTCTGTGAGATTGGGCGTTAAAATATCGGCCTTGCCTGCTAGTTTTCGCATAAGCATACACATTTCAGGAGTATATGTTTTATACGCTTCGCCATGATCCCCCATCACAGGATCAATTAAGATCAGTGTTTTTGTCTGTCTATCTATAAATTTACTGATGATATCTATTTGATCAACAGAACCTAAGAAGCCACTGTAAATAGCTGCTATATCCATTTCTAATCTCTGCCAACTCTCAAAATAGTTGCTAAGTTCCGTAGTCATATCGTGAAAAGAATAAGCAGGATAAGCTGTATGAGCTGAAAGGATAGCGGTGGGGCAAGATAAGCAATCTAGACCAGCAGCTGCTAAAACAGGCAGTATGATTTTTAGAGAACAACTACCACAACCACAGAGATCATTTATTGCAACTACTTTTTTGAGATCAATATTCTTTTGCACTTTCCCTCCGAACATCTCTACTGATCGATGTACAACTATTCACCCAAAACTGGTTTGATCAGAGCACGAAAATAAGCGTCTAGTTGTTGAGGAGTTTCACGTTTCTGGTGCTGATTCCACCACAATATCAACTCGATGAAACCAGCTGCTAAGAAATTAATTTGTAGTTCCTCAGGGATATCTTTCAATTTATTGTCTGATCCAGCAAGGATGCTAGCCATTAATTGGCGTAGACCTTCTTTGAAGTAACCCAAGAAAAACTCGCTGTTAGTACTTGAGAGCAAACCAAGAATATTGCGATCGTTCTCCTTGAGATGCTGTAGCAAATGACAGAAAACAGAGGTGGGTTCATGACCTTCTGCTAGAGAAACTTGTTGTTGCAAGGTACTATCCTTCGCTCCCTCAATTATGTGATGGAAGAGGTCCACACAGACTGCCTTAAGGAGATCATCTTTAGTAGGAAAATGTGCATAAAAAGTAGAACGCCCCACATCAGCTTCGTCGATAATCTGCTGAACCGTTATGTTGGCATACGAATGTTTTGAAATCAGATGACAAAACGCCTTAAAAATAGCCCTTCTAGTTTTTTGCTGACGACGATCTAATTTGTTAGTCGTCTTAAATTCTTGACCGCAAGAAAACTCGCTGTCAGCAGACATATTTAAGTATTTATCTGGATATAAATTCTCTCTTAACTCTTGCATAATACCTCAGCAAGTACAATTTGATCTTTTTGTTCGATATATAACTTTTCAGATTAATTATACATTGTATGCATTATCAAATAAAACTATTCTTATCATACATAGTGTTCAGTTAATGACGTGATCATTCTTTAAGCGGGAGGTGTACGATGAATGTATTCAGCAAATTAAATAATTACTTGAGCGGGTTACCTTGCATCATAATCTCAGGCTGCATGCTCCTGTTTGGACTTTTAGAACATTGGCGATTATTAAGCTTTGCTATAAACCCTACTATCCTCACTATCGCACTCAGCGGCCTACCTATAATCTGTAGAGCTATCGAACGTCTTTTCTTCGAACATGGACTAAATAAAATTTCTTCGGAACTATTGATTTCGATAGCGATGAGTTCTTCAATTTATGTCGGCGACATCTTCGCCGCAGGTGAAATCGCCTTCTTGATGGCTCTCGGTGAATTCCTCGAAAACTGGACTATCAATCGTGCACGGAAAGGAATTCACAAACTACTCGATTTACGTCCTACTACAGCACGACTTGTACAGCAAAATTTCTTAGAAAACGTAGATGTCGATACTATTAATATAGGCGATACTATACGAGTTTTACCTGGTGAAACTATACCCTTAGACGGTGAAATTATCAGCGGGGAAACCTCTATAGATCAATCTATAATGACAGGGGAATCTCTTCCCGTAGATAAAACAATCGGTGAAGAAGTTTTTTGCGGAACACAAAATCTTTACGGATCTATCGATCTTGTAGTCACTAAAATAGCTTCTGAGAGTTCATTGCAAAAGTTGATCCGCATGGTTGAAAACGCTGATAACAAACAAGCTAAGATTCAACGCACCGCTGACAAATGGGCTAGTCTACTAGTACCTGCCTCCTTACTGCTAGCCTTAATCACATACTTAGTGACCAGAGATGTCATCAAACCTGTGACTATCCTGGTGGTTTTCTGTCCCTGTGCTCTAGTTCTAGCCACTCCAACGGCCATCATGGCAGCGATTGCTCAGGCAGCTAAAAATGGAGTAATAATCAAATCTGGAGAAGCACTCGAACGCATCGGCAAAGCAAATATTATAACTTTTGATAAAACCGGCACTCTAACTCAAGGAGAATTACAGATAACCGATATCATCAATTCACCAGAATTGGATCAAGAACAATTACTGCAATTAGTAGCCTCTATAGAAAATAAAAGTGAGCATCCCATCGCTCGAGCCATACTGGAAAATGCACAAAACAAACAACTAGATCTACTCGAAACTCATGATTTCCAAATGCATGTTGGTCGTGGAGTCTCTGCCAGCATCGATGGTCATCACTATCTGTGCGGAAACCAAAAACTATTGTTTGAAAAGGAAGTCACGATTTCACCAGAAATCCACCAAAAACTCGACAAGCTATTAAAAGCAGGCAAGGCAACTCTTCTCGTAGCAAAAGATGGTATCTGCATAGGAATCATCGCTCTTGCTGACACCTTGCGTGCTGAATCTATCAATGTAGTCAAAGAACTACAATCGAACAAAGTTATTCCTCTTCTATTAACAGGCGATAATAAAAAAGCTGCAAATTACTTCGCTGCCAAGGTTGAAATACGTGCAATATGTGCAGAGCTTTTACCAGAGAAAAAAGTCAATATCGTAAAAAAACTTCAAGAAACTGGGAATACGGTATGTATGGTCGGAGACGGAGTAAATGATGCACCCGCTCTTAAAGTAGCCGATGTAAGTGTAGCCATGGGCAGTATGGGAAGCGATGTCGCCATCGAAACCTCTGACATCACTCTGATGAGCGACGACATCGCCAAACTCCCATATCTAAAACGCCTTGCTAGTGCAACCATTCGCACTATTAATTTAAGTATCAGTCTCGCGATGAGCATAAACTTCATCGCTATCATCCTCTCCTTTACAGGATGGTTGACACCATCCTCAGGAGCACTGATGCATAATGCTGGTTCATTATTAGTAGTGACAATCGCTGCTATGCTCTATGATCGAGAATTTACTGATAGGAAGAAATCATAAGCTTCTTTATCGGTATAGCCTTCTCAAACAAAAAATCCTAGCATAGCTAGGATTTTTTATTTAGAAAAATACTAAACTATTTCAAATCTAAAACTTAACAATCGAAAACACCTTTTGACCTGGAAGGTTATCTCGTCCGTCAAATTCACTCTCTAATTCGATAAAGAACAATACTCCTGCTACAACACCACCCAGACGTTCTACTAGTTGGCACATAGCTCTAGCAGTGCCTCCTGTAGCGAGTAAATCATCGACTACTAAAACTTTTTGACCGGGAGCAATGGCATCTACATGCATTTCTAAGCGATCCTTACCGTATTCTAAATCATACTCGACAGATACTGTTTTATACGGAAGTTTACCGGCTTTACGCACTGGGATAAAACCTTTGTTGAGCGAATACGCCAACGGTGTTCCCATAATAAATCCTCTGGATTCTGAGCCTACAATCAAGTCAAAATCTATGTCCGCTACAGTTTTTTGCATCTGGGAGATAGTTTCATGTAACGCTTCAGGATCTGAGAGCACTGTTGTGATATCTATGAAGTCGACACCAGGTTTGGGGAAATCCATGACGTGACGCAATTTATTTTTTAAGTCCATATCTACCTCATATTGTGTTGTAGTGTTGAGCAATATTACAACACAAGAAAAACCTCCAACCTAGTGGTTGGAGGTATAGTTCTACTTATTTAATATATCTTGGTTCTCAGGTACCACCGGAACTGCGGTTATATTACGATAGCGTGGCATACCTGTTCCTGCAGGTATGAGTTTACCGATGATGACGTTCTCCTTGAGACCAACTAACGGATCGATCTTACCTTTGACTGCAGCATCAGTTAAGACACGAGTCTGCTCTTGGAATGATGCAGCAGAGAGGAAGGATTCTGTCGCCAGTGATGCCTTGGTCAGACCAAGCAACATGCGATTGCCTTTAGCTGGTTCGAGACCAGCTGCTTCTGCCTTCTTGTTGGCATCTCTGAAGGTGAAGATGTCGACCATGCCACCAGTCAGCAAATCTGTATCGCCCGGATCATCTATCTTGACCATACGCAACATCTGACGAGCAATGATTTCAATGTGCTTATCATTGATGTCAACACCATTGTTTTTGTACACCTTGAGTACTTCGCTAATAATGTAATTCTGTACTCCTTGAGCGCCCTTAATCGCCATGATATCGTGCGGACTGACAGATCCGTCAGTGATCAGATCACCAGCTTCGATCTCGTCACCGTCTGATACTAAGACAAAGGTGCTCATCGGTACACTGTATTTACGTGTCTCACCGTCTGCAGCAGTAACTGTAACTTCTTGCTTGCGCTTTGAAACTTCTGCTACATGTACTACACCGGAGATTTCACTGATAATAGCTTGTCCTTTAGGTTTACGAGCCTCAAATAACTCTTCGACACGTGGTAGACCTTGGGTGATGTCATCACTGGAGGCGATACCACCTGTATGGAAGGTACGCATGGTCAGCTGTGTACCAGGTTCACCGATGGATTGAGCGGCCATAATACCCACTGCTTCACCGACAACTGCTGGCTCAGCTGTAGCTAAATTCAGACCATAGCACTTAGAACACACACCGTTCTTACTGCAACATGTCAAATTGCTGCGGATGGGCACCTTGGTTATGCCTGCAGCTTCGATCTGACGAGCCATACGCTCTGAGATCATCTGGTTACGCAATACCAAAACTTTACCAGTATTGGGGTCGACGATATCACGAGCAGCATAGCGTCCACGTATACGATCGTATAATTCTTCGATTACACGTTTGCTGCGTGAATTGCTGACTGTGATGGCAGATACTTCCACATACTCATCTGTACCACAATCATCTTCACGGATAATGACGTCTTGTGCGATATCGACCAGACGACGAGTTAGATAACCAGAGTCTGCGGTTTTTAAGGCTGTATCAGACAAGGCTTTACGTGCACCGTGTGAAGAGATAAAGAATTCCAATACGTTCATGCCTTCACGTAAGTTAGATTTGATAGGGATCTCGATGGTTTTACCTGACGTATCAGCCATATTACCACGCATACCTGCGAGCTGTTTAATCTGATTGATATCGGCACGAGCACCTGAGTGAGACATCATCTGCAGCGGATTGTACTTACCGAGATTTGCCTTCAACTCTTCTGTGATGTCATTAGTAGTCTGTGTCCAAATTTTAACAACTGCACGATAACGTCCATCATCGTTTAAAATACCACGACGATGTTGCATGTTGATAAATTCAACTTGCTTCTCGGCTTCGCTTATATAGCGATTTTTGACATCAGGAATAATCATGTCAAAAATGCCGATGGATATACCACCGATGGTCGAATAGTGGAAACCTAACTTCTTGATGCGATCCAAAAGCTTGGCAGTAGCAGATAAACCATGGATATGGATGCTGCGGTCGACAATTTTAGCTAGGTCTTTCTTGCCGACTAAGAAATCTACTTCCAGTTTTAGTTCATTGCCCGGTACGCTGCGATCGACAAATTCTAAGTCCTGCGGCAACTCGTTGTTGAAGATAAAGCGACCTAGAGTTGATTCGACTAGTCCAGTATAACTCTTACCGTTGACTTCTTTAGTCATTCTGATCTTGATGCGAGCGTGCAGATCTAACTCACCCTGATCATATGCCATCATGGCTTCGTCCAAATCTACGAAGCACTTGCCTTCACCTTTTTGATTATCTTTGTCGATGGTCAAATAGTAGCAACCGAGAACCATATCCTGTGCAGGTACGGTGACGGGCTTACCATCTTGAGGCTTCAGCAAGTTATTGGCAGATAGCATCAAGAAACGAGCTTCTGCTTGTGCTTCGGCGGACAGAGGAACGTGCACAGCCATTTGGTCTCCGTCGAAGTCGGCGTTAAATGCAGTACATACCAAGGGATGTAATTTGATAGCACGTCCTTCAACCAGAGTAGGCTCAAATGCTTGGATACCTAATCTGTGCAAGGTCGGTGCACGATTCAACAATACAGGATGATCCTTGATAACCTCTTCTAAAATATCCCATACCACGTCGTTGGCACTCTCTACCATACGGCGAGCACCTTTGATGTTGTGGGCTAAATTGGCTTTTACGATCTCACGCATCACAAATGGCTTGAACAACTCCAAGGCCATTTCTTTGGGCAGACCGCATTGATGAATTTTGAGTTCAGGACCGATAACGATAACAGAACGTCCTGAATAGTCGACACGTTTACCCAGCAAGTTCTGACGGAAACGACCTTGTTTACCTTTCAGCAAGTCAGATAAAGACTTGAGCGAACGGTTACCTGCACCGGTCACAGCTCGACCACGACGACCGTTATCGATCAGAGCATCGACAGCTTCTTGTAGCATTCTCTTCTCATTGCGGACGATGATATTAGGTGCTCCTAGCTGCAAGAGTTTCTGCAGACGATTGTTGCGGTTGATGACACGGCGATATAGATCATTGAGATCAGAGGTAGCGAAACGACCACCATCTAATTGAACCATGGGTCGCAACTCAGGAGGCAAGACAGGCAACACATCTAAAATCATGTGCTGTGGCTTATTGCCAGAAGTCTTAAAGGCCTCTACGACCTCTAGGCGCTTGATCAAACGCACCTTTTTCTGGCCACGTGATTCACGTAACTCTTCACGTAACTCTTTCGCTAATTCTTCGAGGTTGATCTCACTCAACAATACTTTGATGGCTTCTGCGCCCATTTCTGCACGGAAGTTATGACGGCCGAATTCTTGTTCGGCTTCACGGTACTGTTGTTCAGTGATGATCTCTTTGTAGACGAAATTAGTATCACCCGGATCGAGTACTGTATAAGCTGCAAAATATAGAACTTTCTCAATATCTCTCGGCTTCATATCGAGGATGAGTCCCATACGGCTAGGAATGCCGCGGAAATACCAGATATGAGAACAGGGAGCAGCTAATTTGATATGACCGAGACGTTCACGGCGAACTTTGGCACGTGTTACTTCGACACCACAACGATCACAGACAATAC
>JAEWFX010000008.1 GCA_023388605.1 Bacillota bacterium | reverse complement strand
ATACCAGCTCGCGGCTTGATCGGTTATCGCTCTGAATTTTTGACCGATACCAAGGGCAATGGTATAATTAACCGCGTATTTAATGGCTTTATCCCTTGGCAAGGGGAGATCAGCAAACGCAATCGCGGTGCCATCGTAGCACATGAGACAGGTACGGCGATGGCTTACGGTATCTTCCATGCTCAAGACAGGGGGGAGATGTTCGTCAAACCTGGTGATAAAGTTTATCAAGGCATGATTATTGGCAGCACATTGTCAGATAGCGAGGTTATCGTCAATGTCTGTAAAACTAAACATGTAACTAATATGAGAGCTTCAGGATCAGATGAAGCATTGAGATTAATTCCACCCCGTGATATGAGTTTAGAAGAATTACTTGATTTTGTAGCAGTCGATGAATGGCTTGAGGTCACCCCCGTAAGTCTGCGTCTGCGCAAAAAAATACTCGATCACAATCAACGTAAGAGACAAAGAGGAACCAGTGTCTAAGAGAGTAACTAGAACTTTCACCGTCCTGATGACCTTGGCGATTATCTTTATTTTAGCCGTCACTCTATTTTTTGCAGGTTACAATTATGTACGTGAACAAGATAAACGCATCAAATTCTTGCAAGAGCGTGTGAGCGAAGCTTCAGCTAAGGGAGAGAAGCTATTTAACAGCGAAACGCCTGATGCAGTGGAGATCACCATCGAGCGTTCATATTCTAGTTCAGAGATCGCTGATGAGTTATACAAAAAAGGCTTGATCAAGAACAAAACTATGTTCAAGCTGCTCTCCAAAATCAACGGTTTCGATGGTGACTACCAAGCTGGTAATCACTATCTAACACCGGAGCTCAGCTACGACGAGATCATGTACATGCTCACTATCATACCCGAGCCGATCAAAATCACCTTTGTCGAAGGTATGACTTATAAGCAGATGCAGGAGAAGATGATCGAGGCTGGTCTCAAAATCAATGTCGAGCGTATGGACTCGTTGGTAGAAAAGCCGAACCTCTTCATCGATTATGATTTTGTCCGTGAACTCGCTAAACATAAAGATCGCAAGTGGAAATTGCAGGGTTATCTCTGGCCAGACACCTATCAATTTGATTCGCAGATGGACGAAGAAACCATACTTCGCGTATTTCTCAGCAACACCGAACACAAATTACAAGAAGGTGAGGAGTACAAAGAACGTGCAGAGGAACGTGGTCTGACCATGGATCAGGTAGTCACTCTAGCGTCATTGGTACAGGCCGAGAGTAACGTGGCTAAGATTAATAAAATCGCTCGAGTATTCCTCAACCGTATCGACAACGAAATGCCGTTACAATCCTGTGCTTCTATCAATTTCTTGCGTATGGAAGAAGGTCAAGACCCCATTCCCTGGGCTGCCACAAGCGACATCGAGAAGTACAAAGATAATTTGTACAACACATATTCCAATGCTGGACTACCACCAGGACCCATCAATAATCCTGGTATTATCGCCATCGAATCAGTGCTCTGGCCTGCGACAGAACGTACCTGGAGTGGTGCTTCGTCCTACCTTTATTTCTGTGCTGATGGCAAAGGTAACAACGTTTTCTCATTTACCTTAGAAGAACAAGAGGAGAATATCCAAAAATATCAAGCTGAATGGAATCAATAATCGAACTAGACGTAGAGGTGATTTGTGTCCAATTCTAATCTCAGTGGCAAAAAGAAGGCCGATCTCGTAGCCATTGCCGCTATTTCAGGTTTGCTGTCCGAAGCAGAGGCGCGCAAGATGACAAAGGCAGACTTGCTCGATTTCTTGAAAAAAGCAGAAGATAATTGTCATAAACAACAGTCAGAAGATACTGACACTGAAGAATCTACAGATAAAACTCAGGGTGAACCCCAAAAAACAGTTGTTTCAGAAGTTGATGACGAGCCTATCTCTGAGCCAGAGGAATTAAGCCAGAAGAGCTCAGTTGAAAATGATACTGCAACTGAAAACAAAGCAGAGGAAAAACCTGCCAGCAAATCCAGCAAAAAGACTAAATCTGACAAGTCCAATAAACCAGCTAAAAAGAACGATAAAAAATCGACCAAGAAAAATAAAAGCAGGAAGCAGACTGAAGAAACAGAGATAGTCCCTGAACCTGAAGCTGAAGTCAAAGAAGCCAAAGAAGTCGAGGAGAAAGAAGAACTCGAAGTTGTCACAGGTGTGTTGGAGATTATGCAGGACGGCTACGGTTTTCTGAGACGTGAAAATTATCTCCAAGGTACTAACGATGTCTATGTGCCCCCGCAATTTATCCGTCGTTTTAGCCTACGCAACGGCGATCTGATCAGTGGACCAGTAAAAGCACAGCGTGACTCCGATCGTTACAAGGCACTCTGTTATATAAATGAAGTCAACGATGAAGCTGTCGACAAATCATTTAAGCGTCCTCGCTTCGATCGCCTTACACCCATCTATCCCAATGAGCGTTATCGCTTAGAAACAGTACACAACGAGTATTCAACTCGTATCATAGATTTAGTAGCTCCCGTAGGTAAGGGACAGCGCGCCATGATCGTTTCACCGCCTAAAGCTGGTAAAACCATCTTGATGCAAAAAATCGCTAATGCTATCAGTGCCAATAACCCCGATGCCAAATTGATCGTACTTTTGATCGATGAGCGTCCAGAAGAAGTCACTGATATGCAACGATCCATCCAAGGTGAAGTCGTATACTCCACTTTCGATAAGACACCCGAAAATCATGTCAAAGTCACAGAATTAGTTTTGGAACGTGCGATGCGTCTAGTAGAGCTGGGTAAAGATGTAGTCATTCTCTTAGACAGTATCACCCGTATGGCACGTGCTTATAACTTGACCATCAATCCGACTGGACGCACATTGTCGGGTGGTCTAGATCCTGGTGCTCTCTATGGGCCGAAGCGTTTCTTCGGTGCTGCACGCAATATTGAGAACGGTGGCAGCTTGACAATTATCGCCACTGCTTTAGTAGAGACAGGTTCGCGTATGGACGAAGTTATCTTCGAAGAGTTCAAGGGTACAGGTAACATGGAAGTCTATCTCGACCGCAAACTTGCAGACAAGCGTATCTTCCCTGCACTGGATCTGATGCGTTCAGGTACTCGCCGCGAAGATCTATTGCTCAGCAAAAAAGAATTAGATGCCAACTGGGCATTGCGTAAAGCTTTCGGTCAGCTCGAATCAGCAGCAGTAACTCAGAACATCATCAATATGCTCAATCGCACTAAGGATAATAAACATTTCATATCGACGATCAATGTGTCGTTTAACGACAAGAGTTTACAAGAATCGTTGGAAGATTAGAAAAGGACGCTCAAGCGTCCTTTTTTGTTTGGTAGTATAGATTTGGTTCAGCGACATAATCTGTATAAGGCCTCTCGAGATCGACATAACCCACGTGGCGTTTGCGTTTTTCTACTGGTGGCAGCTGCATATAGTCACCGTACTCTTCAGTGAGATATTCATCTGTCAATTCTGGTACACGCAGTTCCACATCCTCGAATTTAACCTTGCGACCTTTACCGAACAAACGTTTGGCGAAGGTCCACTGTTGGTGCCCAAAGAAACCAGTCTCTAATACGTAGTCATATTTGTGGGTGGGGAATTTGGCTATCAGTCGCCATTGCTTGTTGAGGTAGAAATTAGTATCACGATATTTGACTACTAAGTATTTGACCAATTTTTGGATTAAAGTGAAGTGACTACCGAGATAATCTTCGCGTTTATATAGATCGAGGAACATATAGCGTGCCAATCTATGATATAACCATTTGCGTCTGAGACCAGGTGCGGGTACACCACAGAGCGGTATGATATCCAACCATACACCAGACCAACTATCAGGATAATCACTCAAACAATCTTCGATATAAGTGGTTTTAATATTAACAACTTTGTAGATTAAGCGAGGGTAGTGAGCATGATCAAATGGTGAATAAACTGTTAAATGTGTGGGTAATTCACGTTGGAGAATTTCAAGAACAGCAGGTATCTGTTCTACTGGCACTACTATATCCATGTCATCATCCCAGGGGATAAATCCACCGTGTCGGATCGCACCTAGACAAGTGCCATCTGTCCCGAAATAGCTGATATTATGTCGATCGAGAATCTTAGCTACTTCTCTATAAATATTTAAAATACATTGCTGTAAATCGTTCATAATTATCTGTGTAATTTGTATATTTTGCTCCAACAAAATGCTTACAGGCAACAGAATAGCATATTAATTCTATATTAAATAAAAAATTAACATAAGCTTTTCAAAATTGTTCAAAATGCTACCCCCCCCCTAGTAGAATTTCAAGGTTCACTAATCTAAAATTTTTCTGTTATAAAAGTATCTTGTTGTACTTATGTGACATTTTTACTTTTTGGAGGATTAGATAATGAAGAAAAAGGTTTTAAGCTTTGCCTTAGTCTTGACATTATTCATCGGTCTTCTGCCTTTTGTTTCGGTTAATGCCGAAGAACCTACTTTCAAAGGTAAATTGACCATTGTCAAACAACGCTTAGCTGCTAATCAGAATCTGCCTGAAAACAGCACCGAAGTTGCCAATAATAACGAAGTGGCTGGTGCAGCAGGCACAACATCAATTGGCCCCATCGAAGGTGTCGGTTTCAAAGTGACCATGACCAAGAAATTTGTGGTCAAGGACAATATCGTCACTGAGATTAAAGATCCAGAGAATGGTGAGGGTGCTGAGCAAGTTCACTACACCAATAAAGAGGGTAAAATCGAGCTAACAGACTTAGCCGCTGGTCGCTATACCGTCCAGGAATTAGCTCTGAACGAGTATGCTGGCAAGGGTAAAGAAGCTCCTAAGGGTATCACACCTAACACTGAGACCTACACTGTAGAATTACCTTACTATGATGCAGAAGGTAATATTAAATCTGAGCTGACCATGAAGCCCAAGAACGTTTCAGATTCAGCTAAGATCATCTTGAAAAAAGTGTTGGTCGCTGATCCTGAGCAAGCTACAGAGTCACCTCAGAGCGACGTTAAATTCAAACTGTATAGAGTAGTACCTCCTGCTGGTGGTACTGGTAAATCTACCTATGAGGAAGTTACCAAGTATCCTGCAACTGGTGCAGCAATCGGTGCAGATGACTTAAAAACAGGTCAAGACGGTACATTGACTATCGAGAACTTGCTCGAAGGCGAGAAATATCTGTTGGTTGAGGAAACACCAGAAGGAACAC
>JAEWFX010000033.1 GCA_023388605.1 Bacillota bacterium | reverse complement strand
ATCGCTGGGTGTTGAGTCGTCTGAACAGTACAGGCAAAAAAGTAGATAACTTGCTGACAAACTACGACATCACACAAGCAGCTAAGACCATGCAGGATTTCGTGGAGGAATTGTCGAATTGGTATGTGCGTCGTGGTCGTGAGCGTTATTGGGGTTCAGAGATGACTGAAGATAAGATCAATGCTTATCTGACTCTGTACACTGTGCTCAAAACTACTGCACAACTCGCCGCACCCTTTACACCCTTTATCGCTGAAGAAATCTATCAGAACATTGTACGTTGCAACGAACCGGATGCACCTGAGAGTGTGCACTTGAGTGATTATCCTGTTGCCGACGAATCCTTGATCGATGAGAAGTTAGAAGAACAGATGCAGTTGGTCTTGGATATTGTCACCCTCGGCCGTGCTGCTCGTAATAATTCAGGCTGCAAAACACGTCAGCCGCTCAGCAAACTCTACTATGTCGGCAAGACAGAACTCTTACCTGAATACCGCGAATTGGTGATCGATGAATTGAATGTCAAAGAATTCGTACGCGGTGAGGATGCAACGGCACTGCAAGATTATCGCTTCAAACCGCAATTGCGTTTATTGGGTAAGCGTTTTGGCAAGAATCTACCCGAGCTCCAAAAAGTTCTGTCCGAAGTTGACGGTAGAGCTAAGATGCGTGAGTTGCAAGAGCAGGGCTTTATCACTGTTGAGATCGCTGGCAACGAAGAACGCTTGAACAACGAAGAATTGTTGATAGAGTCGAAAGAAGCAGAAGGGCTCGCCAGCGCTGAAGAAAACGGAGTAGTTGTCGCTCTCGATACCGTTCTCACACCTGAGTTGATTGAAGAGGGTAATCTACGTGAGATCGTGTCGAAGATCCAGTCCATGCGTAAGGATAGCGGTTATGAAGTCACAGATCGCATTCATTTGTATTACGGCGACGAGAGTGCGGAGCTAGTACATTTGATAGAAAAAAATAAAGAATTCTTACAAGTAGAAGTACTAGCTGATCAGATCACAGCTTTAGACGATAACTGTAAAAATCATAAGGAGCAAAATATCAATGGTACAAAATTCACCATCGGCATGGAAAAACAATAGTCTACGTCAATTAACTTTAGCAGCAGTAGTAGCTGCACTCTATGTAGTGCTCACATTGCCTTTTGCCGCCTTCTCATACGGTCCGTTGCAGATGCGTCTCTCAGAGACCTTGACTGTATTACCGGCAATGTTTCCTGCTACAGCACCAGGTTTATGGGTGGGCTGTTTCATCGCCAATTTCTTGAATCCCGACAATCTCGGTCCCATCGATATTTTTGTAGGTAGTGCGGTGACCTTGATCGCAGGTCTGGCCACCGCCAATATCGCTCAACCCTTCCGTCGTGAAGTCCTAGAGCGCCTATACCAAGCACATATCGCTAAGACAGCTGAAGAACGAGATAGTGCCTTACGCAGTCGTCAGAAAGGTATCAATCTCAATCTTTTATTAGCACTCTTACCGCCAGTTCTGCTCAACGCATTGGTGGTCGGTTACTATGTAGCTCGCTTAACCTTTGGTGGTGGCGGTGAGAGCCTCACTTACTACACTCTGTTTACCATGGCATCGATTTTTGCCAGCCAGGCCATCATTATCTACTTGGTCGGTTTACCCTTGCTATTGTATTTAGTACGCAATCGCCGCGTATTAAACATGCTAGGTAAGTAGAGTTAGTAGTCTGATATCGTCTGTGCCATGGACAAAAGTTTTTCGCATTACTTTGCACCAGCTGAATCGCTAGCTCATCGAGAGCAGGAAATCACCTTTTCGTTTGCCGGTCGAAATTGGCGATTCCTGACAGATAGAGGAGTTTTCTCACGAGACAAGCTCGATCATGGTACGGAACTTTTGCTGGAGTCAGCGCTAGAACTAATCACTGAACAATTGAGTGCTGAGCAATCTGATAGTGATAATTACGATCAATTAAATGTACTCGATCTTGGTTGTGGTTACGGAGCTGTGGGAGTGATTCTGAAGCAATTATTTCCACAACTCGTGATCACTGCTTGTGATATCAATGAGCGAGCAACATCTCTCAATGAACGCAATCATCAAAAATACCATCAAAAAGTACGAACTTTGAATTCAGATGGTGTGCCTCAGCAATCAGTGGATATGGCATACGGCAATTATGATTGGGTGATAACCAATCCACCGATACGTGCAGGCAAGAAAGTCGTACACAGTTTTTTCAGTGACAGTTATGAAACTCTCAAAGTAGGTGGCCGTCTATTAGTCGTTATCCGCAAACAGCAAGGGGCAGCTTCTGCTGAAGCTAAAATCACAGAGATTTTCGGCAATTGCGATCGCTTGCGTTCACAAGCAGGTTACCGCATATTGCTAGCGACCAAAGAATAGAGATCAATCAACTTTTTGTCTTATCCCAAATACTATCTGATTTGCCAAATGACCATCCTTCAAGTAAAATAATTTAGACTCATTCTAAACAATTCTAGGAGGATATATGTCATTAATTAATCGTGAACTAACAGATTTCAACACCAAAATTTATCATCAAGGCGAGATCAAAGATCTGAGCTTAGAAGATATCAAAGGCAAATGGTCAATTTTCTTCTTTTATCCTGCAGATTTCACCTTTGTCTGCCCGACAGAATTGGCTGATCTGGCTGAGCGTTACGATAAATTCAGTGAATTAGAAACCGAGATCTACTCTGTATCTTGTGACAGTGCTTTCGTTCACAAGGCATGGCATGACGCTTCCGAGACTATCAAAAAGATCAATTATCCGATGATCGCAGATCCCACAGGCAAGCTCGCAAAAATGTTCGAAGTCTACATCGAAGAAGATGGTATGGCTGAGCGTGGTAGCTTCATCGTCAATCCAGAGGGCAAGGTTGTCTTCTACGAAGTCATCCAAGGCAGTGTCGGACGTAATGCTGATGAGCTCCTGCGCAAGTTAGAAGCTTGCCAATTCGTCGCTACCCACAAAGATGAAGTATGTCCTGCTAAGTGGCAGCCCGGTGCTAAGACACTCAAGCCCAGCCTCGACTTAGTCGGTCAGATTTAGAGGTAGTATGGATAAGTATCAAAATCTCTACGATGTGATAATTATCGGTGGCGGTCCTGCTGGTCTAGCAGCCGCCATCTATTCTGCACGCGCTAAACAAAAAACCTTGTTACTAGAAAAAGAGCGTATTGGTGGACAAGTAGCACTGACTGCTGAGGTTATGAACTATCCTGGTGTCTTCAAGGCCTCTGGCGAAATTCTGACTTCAGAGATGGCACGTCAAGCAACTGGTTTTGGCGCTGAGATCAAGATAGCTCAAGTCAAACAAGTCGAGTTGCAAGGTGAGATCAAGAAGGTAATAACTGATTACGGAACTTTTGAGAGTTTGACTGTGATCAATGCCATGGGTGTCAAGCCACGTGTCCTCGGATTTGAGGGTGAGAGCGAGTACAAAGGTCATGGTATCGCTTATTGTGCGACTTGCGACGGTGAATTTTTTACCGGTAAAGATATTTTTGTTATCGGCGGCGGTCTCGCAGCTGCTGAAGAGGCGATGTTCCTCACTCGTTACGGTAAATCAGTAACCATGATCGTGCGTGAACCTGAATTGATCTGCCCTGAACCCATCATCGAGAAGGTCTATCAACATCAACCTGCTATCAAGGTGTACAAAAACTGTGTGCCTGTAGCTGTGCGCGGTGGTGATATGCCTAATACTGTGGTATTCCGCAACACTGAGAGTGGGGAAGAGATCAGCTATACCACTGAAGATGATTTCTTAGGAGTATTTATTTTTTCTGGTTATCTGCCCAATACCCAGTTATTGGAAGATCAAGTTGAACTCGATCGTAGTTATGTTGTCACCGATGAATTGATGCAGACCAATGTTCCTGGTGTTTACGCTGTAGGTGATCTGCGGATTAAAAACCTACGTCAGGCTGTTACAGCCAGCAGTGATGGTGCTATTGCCAGTACTACCGCTAAGGCCTATATCGACGAAATGCATGAGAAACTTAACATACCCAGCTTGATGCAGTCTGTACCTGTTCAGACAGCAGACAAGCCTGTTGAGAACTCAGCTAAAGCAGATCAGTCAGTTTCTGGTAATCAGTTCATCGACGCTGAGATGATCCCTCAATTACAGACGGTTTTCTCACGCATCGAGAAACAGATCACCATCCATGGACATATCAATGACAGTGATCTGGGTAAAGAGATGCGTGTCTTCCTCAACGAATTACAAGGTATCAGCGATAATTGTCTGATCCAGATCCACGAAGAGACCGAGGGAGTTCCTTTCATCACTTTTGCCAGTGAAGATAGTTACTATCCCTATCGCTTCAATGGTATCCCCGGCGGACATGAGTTCACGTCTTTTATCCTCGCTATCTACCATTTAGCTGGACCGAAGAAACCTCTGCAAGAGAGTTTGGTAGAGAGACTAGAGAACTTGAGTACGCCGGTCAATTTAGATGTAATTATCTCTTTGACCTGTACTAAGTGCCCAGGATTAGTGAATACCATCACACAGGTAATGAGCTATTCTCCGCAAATTTCTCTGCAGATCTATGATCTCAACCATGCAGCTGAAATGAAAGAGCGTTACCGCGTCATGTCTGTACCCTGTATCGTTTTGAATGAAGAGAGAGTTGAGTTTGGACTCAAAGATGCTGAACAGATTGTCGAATTATTAGAAGCGATGCAGACAACAAAGTAAGTTAACAAAACTAGCAGCCGTTTTAATCACGGCTGCTAGCTGATAAAAGACATAGTGCTTCCATACCTTCGCCGCGTCCCATACCAGTCAATCCTTCGCCTGTAGTACAGGTGATAAAAACTTGTTCTACTGACAGATCTAATAATTCAGCTATACTAGCACGGATAGCTGGTAGATGTGATAACAATTTAGGACGTTTAGCCTGAATTGAGAAGCTCACAAAATCTATTTGCCAACGCGCTTGTCTAGTTAGTTCTGCGAGTGCGTATTTTAGATAGACACTGCTATCAGTGATATTCTGTTCAAGGCACAACTCATCTGCCTTAGCACCCAAGACAATTTCTCCTGTGAGATTAGATATAGCGTTAGTGAGAGAGTGAAGGAGTATATCTCCATCACTATTTGCTTCAAAACCCAAAGCGTCGGGTACAGTGTAGCCTCCTAATTTAAGCGGCTGTGCTGGATCCGTAGCAGTCAGAAGACGATGACTGTCTTGTCCGAGTACCGTGATATGCATCAAGATCTACCTCTAACATTGATCTTATAATTTCTTTCGTATTCTTGAATCAGTTCTAGAACTTCGGATATACCAGCTTTATTATTTGCTGTCTTGAAATTTTCGTACGCCATGCGGAAGGTTTTCAGTGCATCTTTACGCTTGTTCTGCATGATGTTCAATCTTCCTAGAGCGGCGAGTGCTTTACCACGTATATTAGGATCGTGGCGAGCATAGGTTATCGAATGATTGAGATACATGCGACAGTCTAATATATCTTCTTTGAGCATCATCAATAGACCTTGCTCATAGTAGTTCTCTGCTAACAGTGAGAAGAATTTATCCGAACTAGAGCAGATGCTCATCAATTCTTGACGAAACAATTTAATAGCTTGATCGTGGTGTCCAAATTGCTTTTCTAGCAAAGCCATAGTGTGCAGGATGGAGCGTTGATCATCTAACTTTTCACGTAGTTCAGCACGCTTGAGTGAAGCTGTGAAATATTCTTTCGCCTTCTCATAGTCATTCAAGCCTTTATAGCAATGACCGATGGCGAGCAGGACGCTTGACTGCTGATCAGGGCTCAACTTAGCTTCGTTTTCCAATTCTAAGTAGCTATCTAGAGCTTCCTGGTATTGATGCTTTTGTCTCAGTTTGTCTGCCTGCTCGATAATCGGTTGAAACTTATTCACAATTCACCTCAGAAGGTTAGCGTTGGATTAAATTTTTGCTACCCACCTTAAATAATAAGCTGAAACTTGCTACTGAAACAACGACAGGCAATATCAAGAAAAGTGAGGGATGGAAAAACTTATCTGGGAGGTATTTCATAATTGCGTAATTGGCGAGACCTACAATCACATTGTTGCCCAAAAGTAC
>JAEWFX010000046.1 GCA_023388605.1 Bacillota bacterium | reverse complement strand
CGTAGGTATGATCAATGTGGTCTTCGATGCGGGCAAAGATCTCATCGACGAGTTCATCAACCAGCTGGTGATCGAAGCTCTGTTCAATGCCGAATCTTCACCCATCAAACAGAGATTGCAGCAGAGTGGATTAGCTGCTGAGATCGCTGCTTTTAACAGGGGTGTAAATAGCGAGGTAAATCTCTGCGATTATTTCGTGTTCTATAATCTCTCAGATGTTTCTGCCAAAGAGTTAGAGGAACGTGTATTGACTATCTATCGCGAAAGTTTGGCAGAGATGTCTGAGGAGTCATTCCGTGAACTGCTGCTCGCAAATTTGAGCGTATTAGAATTTGATTTGCGTGAGGGAGAGACCGGTTATCCCAAGGGTATGATCAGCATTTTCAACCTCGCTTATGAGGTCAATTCTTCAGATCCTTACAAGCGTCTGCGCTATGAAGAGATACTGGAGAAATTGCGTACAGCTATCGACGATGGAAGTATGCGTAGACATGCTGAAGAATTGTTTGCCGAACAGCGTCGTGCGACAGTTATCCTGCGTCCAGATCCTGAACAAGAACAGCGTGAGAGCAAGGAGTTATTGGCTGAAGCCAAATTACGCTATGACTCACTGACGGCGGAGTTACAGCAGGCTGAGCAAGATTATTACGTGAAGATGTTGGAACGCCAGAAACAGCCAGACAAACCTGAATTGTTGCCTGCACTAAATCTGTCTGATATCAGTCCACGCAATAAAGATTGGCGTGATGCCGAATTGATCGACCAAGGAGCGGATTTGCCGCCACTATATTTCTATGAGAAATATACTAAAGATATCGATTATGTCGGTTTGGATTTCCATCTTTCGGATGAATTCTCAGAAGATGATGTTTTCAACCTGGCGTTACTCAGCGACTTGATCTCCATGCTCGATACTGAAAAACACAGTTTTGCTGAGCTCAGTAATTTGCTGAAGATCACCATGGGCAGTTTGAGCTTGAATGTGAAGATGTGTCGTTGTGGTGATGCTGTTAAATCATACTTACGTCTAGATTTCAAATGTCTGAGCAAAAAACTGCGAGATAGTTTTGAGCTGATCGCAGAGATATGTAGACATACGCTGTTTACAGACGTGGATCGCATAATTAATCTGCTCTCACGCCAGCAAGTAGCTTTGCAGATGAAGCTGATGTCACGTGGTACTGATTTTGCTAGAACCTATGTTGGCTCTAATAATGACCTAGTAGAAAAAGGGAGGGAGCTGACTTCAGGACTGAGTTATTTTGAGCGTTTGAATAAATTGTTGTCGGACATAGAAGAACACGGCAAGGAGTTTGTCAGTGAATATCTTTCTACTCTAGCTGAGCTCTGGCAAAGAGTTATGGCTCAGGGTGTGGCACGAGTGCGTCTAGTCGGCGAAAAATCGGAGTGCGAAAACTTAAAGTCTTGCCTAGAGAATTTCTTAGCCAGCCTGTCAGATCTAAATAAGAGTACTGATATCGGCGATCTACAATTGTCTTTAAATGATAAGAGCATAGGCTATGCCATACCTGCACCAGTCAATTACAATGCTCAGGGTTTCAACTGGCAAAAGATTATGCCAGAACTAGAATATAGCGGTAGTTTCCGCGTGCTCACAGGTCTGGCTAATATGGATTATCTGTGGGATCGAGTACGCGTCAAAGGCGGTGCTTACGGCTGTAGTCTACGCTGTGAACGCTACGGCAATGTCGTCTTTGCAAGTTTTCGTGATCCTAATGTACGCAATACCTACGAGGTGTTCACAGATTTTGCTGACTATCTAGCTAGTTTACAGCTCAGTGAGCGTGAGATCACCAATCAAATTATCAGCACCATTGGAGGTTATGATGCTCCTCTAACTGCAGCAGCAGAGGGCAATGCCAGAATTGAGATGCTCATAGCAGGTATCAGTTGTGAACAATTGCAGAAGGAACGCAGTCAAGCGTTGAATACGACTCTCGATGATCTCAGAGCCTTCGCCGAGTTATTCCGTGCTGCAGCCAAGCCTCATCGAGCGACTGTCGGTAATGCCGAAGAGATCGAAAAGTATGGTCGATTGGAGATAGTGAATAAACCTACTAAGTAATAAATTATATTTGACACTGTCAAATTATATAGATTATAATCTCAAGCGTTGTACGCCTCCTTAGCTCAGTCGGTAGAGCGCATCCATGGTAAGGATGAGGTCGCCGGTTCAATCCCGGCAGGAGGCTCCACTTGAGCACCTAGTAGGTGCTTTTGTTATTTTCGAGGGAAGTATGCTTTTATCGGAATTATTATCATCACTGACCATCGTCTCTGTTAATCCCGCTGCTGAGATAGCCCTGACACAAAATGTCGATATCAAAGCTGTATACAGCGATGATTCTGCTCTCACTGATCACTCTCTTATGGTCTGTATTCCCGGACTACGCTATGATCCGACCGATCATCTTGCTAAAAATAGCGACAAAGAAGTGGTCTACATCGTAGAACATTTCGCTGATGGTGCAGACGCTGAAAATGCACCACCACAGATCTTAGTGGAGAGTGCTCGCGAAGCCATAGCTAGAGTCGCTGGCAATTTTTATGGCAATTTACAAGATCAGATGGCCATCACGGCGATAACCGGCTCTAACGGCAAAACATCCACCTCGATGATGGTAGAAAAAATACATCATTATGCAGGCTTGAAGTCCAATCTATTAGGTACAGTGCGTTATGGTTCGGGAGCTAGGCAATTAGCAGCCAAGTTCACTACTCCAGAGCCTCTGCAATTTCAAGAATTATTGTCCGAGTTCTCTACTAAGGGAGAAAAGTATCTAGTGATGGAAGTGTCGTCTATCGGACACGAACATAAAAGAGATGTCAATCTGGCTTACGATGCCAGCGCCTTGATCAATCTGTCACGTGAACATCTGGATCTGCACGGTACGATGGAAGCCTATTTCGAGGCTAAGG
>JAEWFX010000030.1 GCA_023388605.1 Bacillota bacterium | reverse complement strand
ATTTAGTACTGATAGGTTTGACTTTACTGTTTATCATCAATCGCTCGACGGGAATCTTTGCTAAGTTGTGGTTGTGGTTGAATTTCTTGCTCGCAGTCTACACACTGACTTTGTTGAATAGTCGTGCCAAGAGCTGGGTAGTACTAGGCTTTATCGGTTTAGTTTTCGCCTTCTATCTTCTGGCGATGTTTGGTAAAGAACGCAAGCCACTGGCGGCAGAGAGCAGAATTATTCTGATCTCACTCTTAATATTAGCGGTTGTGACTGTCACTGCTGGTCATGTGCGTCAACTAAATTATCGGATTTTGGCTGGACAGGTGCAGCGTGTAGCAGTATATCTACCCAATAGTGAAGCTAGTACGCATATTCTCAGATATTCAGACATAGACTCGGCAGACTTGCAGATTTGCTACCACAAATTTGCTTTGCGACCACAATTACTGCAGACACCTGACGACTTTATCCGCCAGCCGTCAGCCAGTGATTTAGCAGGAGAAGATGTTGAATTAATCAGTGCTGGCTTGATCGGCGATGATTTATTAGATCGAGTTAAGAATCACGTCATAGCACACTTATCGCTGGATGAATCAACGGATAGCAGCATACTATCGTACATACAACGCTATAGTTTGCCTGCTGGAGCTGTGTTGCTGATCTTTCTCATCCTCTCTTATTTGAGATCAGTACAATTGTTGCTGCAGAATCGCAAGTATTTTATCTATCAAGTTATTATTTTTGCTCTGTTCTCAACCGTTTTGTTCATCTCCGTCTTATTTAACGGACTACTAGAGGTGTTGAGCTTGAATTCTGCATTGACAGGTGTGATTTTAGGTTTGGCAGGTACAGGGGTCTATACATTGCCTTCTATAACTGAAGAAACATGGCGATGATTTCAGAAGTTGCGAAATTTTGCCCTGTTCTGTTGCATTTTGCAACCGAAGATCCTGCAACTAATTTAGCTGTGGAAGAGATCTTGCTCGATTATTATCCACAACTACTATCCTATTTGTCCGAATTTAAATTGCAGATATCCATCGAGGAATCATTTCAACCAGTTATCGGCATCACGTATGTCAATCGTCCCAGCTTGATCGTAGGTAATAACCAGAATGTATTTGCCGAGATAGATCTAAAACAATATATAGCTCAAGTAGATATGCCAGTATTACGCAGGATCAGCGGTGGAGGTACGGTATATCACGATCTAGCGAATCTCAATTATGGTTTTATCTGTGCCAAACACATCTCGCTGGCTACAGATTATGCTCATTTTTTGAACCCGATATGTGATTTCTTATGTGGACTGAGTTTACCTGTCAGCAACAGTGATAGTGATCTGAAGATAGGTAAATACAAAATATCCGGCAATGCTCAGGTGATGCGTAAACATGCTATTTTGCATCATGGTACATTGCTTTACGCTGCGGATCTCAGCAAAACCTCTTATTTGAGCAAAAAGAGTGAGTTAATCGATAATCGCGGAATTGACTCAAGGCGTGCACCTATTAAAAACTTGTGCGAATACAGAGAGGTGCACACCGCTTATCCTAGTTTCAGAGAGTTCAGGCAAGCGATCGAAGAGCATTTGGCAGAGAAAACTATATCTTTTGATTATAGAGATTTCGGAGAATACCTATCTCGGCAAGAGTTTTTGGGTGCTGCCTCAAGCGTCAATTCAGCAGATGATTTACTGACACAGTATAGACAAAAATATTTTGACTTTGAATGGAATTGGCGGCGCTCTGCTAATTTCAGACTGATTTTGCGTGATGGAGCTGATATTCTTCGCATCATAGATCTGTTTTCAGATAAACTGCCTTCTCTTTTAGGTAAAGAGGTAGTTGATCAACTGTTAGCTGTTTTTATAGACTCTGATAATTTTGCAACTAATTTGGCTGACCCATTGCTGCGATTAGAGATTAAGCGAGGTCGAGTAATAGATTGCCATTGGCGAGAATACACTCCGCCTCATTTGCAGACCGTCTTAGAAAACTTTTCTAGGGCACTTTCAAACTTTGATATATTAGATTTATTAAATTAATAACTGTGAGGTAAGTATGTCAGTTATTGAATTATTGATGCCCAAATTAAACGACAAGATGGAAGAGGGTACTGTTGTCTCATTAGAAATAGAGGCAGGCCAGCACTTTCAAGCCGGTGAGAGCTTGTTTGCGGTAGAGACCAATAAGGTAGTAAGTCATGTTGAGGCTGATCGAGCAGGCAAATTGGTTAGCTGGTTGATCGAAGAAGGTGATAATGTAGCTGTCGATGCGCCCATCGCCAAGATTGAAATCGCTTAATGGACATTAAAAACAGTAAGCCCGAATGGATTAAAACGCAGTTTCAACCTAGCAAGACAGAATTTGTCCACAGTCTTTTACATGATCTAAAACTGAACACAGTCTGTCAGTCGGCGAATTGTCCCAATCTAGGAGAGTGCTTTCAGCGTCAGACGGCGACCTTCATGGTGTTAGGAAAAATCTGCACACATCGTTGTCCGTATTGCGATGTGCCTTTTGGTCGTCCGGAGACCATCGACCCCGATGAGCCAGAAAAGATAGCTATCGCTGTTCGTGAGCTTAAACTTAAGCATGTAGTCGTCACCTCAGTTTGCCGCGATGATCTGCCCGATGGGGGAGCTGAGCATTTCAGACGAGTGATCGATGCCGTACATCGTGATTGTCCAGGTACAACAGTTGAAGTCCTGATACCTGATTTCAAAGGAAATGTGATGGCGCTGAATAGAGTTTTAGATAGCATGCCCGAAGTCCTCAACCACAATGTTGAGACAGTCCCTGAACTGTACAAGCAGGTGAGACCGCAAGGAGTTTACCAGAATAGTTTGGCGGTCTTGCGTCGTAGTAGGGAATTTGCCGAGGCTAAAGGTATCGGCTATCCCGTGGTCAAGACCGGTGTGATGCTGGGATTAGGCGAGACAGACGAACAAGTATATAGTTTATTCGCCGATCTTTTAGAACATGGTTGTGAAGTGTTGACGCTAGGTCAGTATCTACGCCCTTCGCCAGCACATCTGCCTGTCGTTCGTTATCTCAAGCCTTCGGAGTTTGATGCTTACCGTCAAAGAGCTTTAGAGATGGGTTTTGCCTATGTAGCAGCTAGCTCATTAGTCCGCAGCTCATACCGTGCAGAAACAGCTTTAGCAGAGGTCTTGAAACAGAAGTCCTGTAATTGCGAGGAGGGCTGTGTATGCAGTTTCTGATCAGCAGAGGTAAAAGTGCAGCTTATTATTTTGGTCTTGAGCAATACTTAGCTCATGACTATTGTGCTGCTGACAGCGTGCTCTTGCTCTGGTCCTGTACTCCTACCATCATGTGCGGACGTTATCAGAATGTGCTAGCAGAAGTTAAATGGGGTGCCCTACAGGAGGTTGAGGTGGTACGCCGTAAATCCGGAGGCGGAACCATATACACTGACTTAGGCACATTGCAATTCAGTGTTATCGAACCTCAAATACAAGCAGACCAAGAATTGGAATTAAAGCCCTACATATTGCCAGTGGTAGATTTTCTGTGCAGTAAAGGTGTACCTGCTAGTCTATCTGGTCGCAACGACATCATGTTAGAAAACTACAAGATTTCTGGTCATGCTCAGTACCGTGAGAATGGCTATGTCATCCATCACGGATCCATCTTGCTGGCCGCAGATCTCGGTGCTCTCGGCAACTTATTGACTCCCAGCAAGTTAAAGCTAAATTCCAAAGGTATTAAATCAGTGGTTTCACGCGTCTGCAATATTGTCGATTGCATACCAGAAAAAGCAGATTATTTCAGAGATTTTTCAGCGGTGACCACAGATTTTATAAACTTCTGGCAGAGACAGTTAGCATCAGAACGAACTCAAGATGATGCTGTTTCTAAACAATCTGAGTTAGTAGAAGTCGTTCTGCCGAAAGAGGCAGAAGCTAAAATAGCTGGCTATGCTGAAGAATATAAAATCGATCTGCATTCCAAACATTTAGATGGTTTGGTCGATGTGGAGAAGTCTACCTCATCAGCCAATGCAGATTGGAACTATAACCCACCTTTTACAATTACATTGAGTTTCGATCTCAGTGTGGGCAAGGCAGATCTGATGTTGTCGATCAATAAGCAAAAGATCATCGATGCCGAGCTCTACGGTGATTTTTTGGTGCCGATCAGGCGTGAAGAATTTGTAGACGGAATCAAAGATTTATGTGGCATTAATGAAGTGTTTTCCTACCTAAATCAGCAAACAATTTTCAGCACAGATG
>JAEWFX010000021.1 GCA_023388605.1 Bacillota bacterium | reverse complement strand
TAGGTACTCCAGTCTATGCAGACTTAATTGATTTTCAGGCACAAAAACAAAAATAAAATATCTATCTAAAACGCACACAAAGAAAAGCCAAGAGAACTACTGCTCTTGGCTTTTTGTTGTTCTGATTTTGGTGACTTAGCATATCCTAAATTAGTAATTTATAGACAGTGATCTACATTTGACCTATTATCTACTCTAGTTGTCCACGTAGCTCAGCTGGATAGAGCACTCGCCTCCTAAGCGAGGGGTCGGAGGTTCGAATCCTCTCGTGGACGCCACTATAAGGCGCATATCTGTTATATTTACAAGTAGAAAATGTTAATCCTTTGTGGAGGGAATATAGTTGTCTGATTTGCAGAAAACCAACAAAACTGACGAGCGTAAAAAGGTACCTTTTACTTCGCTATCTTCTCCACTCGATGTAGCCGTACAAGCACATCGAAAGCTTCAACATAGTCAGACAGATCTACATCAGAAAATAGCTAAGTCAAAATCAGCGAAGAAGAGCTCTGATAATAAAGCCAAAAAAACTAGCAAAAAGACACGCAGTGTAGAGCAGATTAGTTTCAGCAATAAGCTGAAGAAGCTCCAAAGAGATATCAAGTCTAAACGTCTCAGCAAGACTAAGAGCAAAGCAAAGAGCTCAGCTAATAAGTCACAGCCTAAGAAAAAACACAAGAAATCTGCACCCGTCAACTACGGACTGTTAGCCAGCGTGATTGTCTTTATCTTGATGCTAGGGGCAGTTTATATCTTGTGGCCGTACAGTCAGAAATCTACAACTGGCGACCAAACCTTTTTTGCAGACATAGATCTCAGCAACTTATCTCGCTCTGCTTTTGACAAAAAGTTGAATGCTAAAATACCTGAGCTTTTGGGAGCACAATATATTGAGATAGAGATTGAGGGACAGAAACACCCTAAATCCATCTATGATCTAGGAGTCACGCTCAATCTCGACAATATCTTTCAGCAGGCACTGGAGAAGGACGAAGAACGAGCCAAGGAACATCGCACTTTCTTTTGGCAATCCAAACCCTCAGAGCCACTGCCAGCGATCAATCTTTCGTACTCTTACCAGATGGATAATGATCGTCTCGATGACGTAGTACAAGCACTGGCAAAGGAATATAACAGTAAATATGCCGATGCCAAGGTCACAGGTTTTGATACCACCAATCGCAAGTTTATTATCTCTCCTGATAAGAGCGAAGTCTTGATCGATAATGATCAGCTGAAAAACGATCTCCCGACTTTGGTAGCTAATAATACAGTCGTCTCTGGTCTGTTCAAAATTCCTGTCAAAGAGCATCGTGAACCTAAGGTCAAGGCAGCTGACTTAGAGGAGAAATTGGGTTTTGTCAGCGAAGCTATAACATACTTGCCCTATCGTTCAGAAGGACGCGACAAAAATATACGTCGTGCCTGTGAAGTTTTCCAAGGCTATATCATCGAGCCGGGTGCTACCTTATCCTATAACGATGTGATCGGACCACAAACTATAGAGAACGGTTATGCCGAAGCTTACGCAGTCGAAGATGGTATACCGTATCTGGAGTTAGGTGGTGGTCTGTGCCAGACTAGCACTGTTCTCTACCAAGCTGCTCTCAAAGCCGACCTCGATATCGTAGAACGTCATAATCACGGAGAGATGATCTCCTATGCCAATTACGGACAAGATGCCATGGTAGCAGACTGGGCTGATCTTAGAATTGCCAACAACACGGAATATCCGTATGCCATCTACACTCACTATGATGATGAAGAAGGTTCCGCCTTATTCGCCATCTACGGACTGGCGGTAAAAGATGGAGCCACCATCGAATTAGTCAGCGAAAAAGTCAGAGACGTCTATGCTGACGATAAGGTTGAGTACAGGATAAACAAGGATCTAAATCCAGGTGAGATCAAACAAATCCGCAAGAGAAAAGATGGTTCTGTTTGGTCAACTTACAAAGCCTACTATAAAGATGGTGAAGAAGTCGGACGTGAGTATCTGGCAGATAGCTACTATGATCCTTATACAGCCGTGTTTGAGTGCCATACTAAGCCGACCGCGACGACTACTACCACCGATCCTAATAGCACCACGACTACGACCACTACAACTACTACTGTAGTAGAACCAGAACCTGATGTCGTTCAACCAGACTCCGATGATGTCCAATCAGAGCCTTAAGTTTTTCGAGCTTCGCACTTTGGTGTTGCCGACATTGTTCGGTATTGAGGCTGTTACGCGCAGTGAGTTATTGCAGTTAGGTTTTGCCCCGGAACAGATCACCCTGCAAGATGGTTTGGTGCGACTCACTTTATCTGAGGGCGATGATCTGTCTACGAATATCGCCTTGCTGAACTACTCGCTTCGATCTTGTGAGCGTGTTTTGGTCGAACTCGCATCAGCAGATATCACCAACTTTGATCAACTGTTTGACTTTACAGCCAGCTTACCCTGGGAAGATGTGTTAGATCCGGGTTACTTCTTGGAAGTCACTGGTTATTCACGTAAATCACAGCTCTTCGGTGTGCCTGCCATGCAGCGACTGATCAAAAAAGCCATTATCAGTCGCCTGATGGAGCACAGTCCCGAAAAAGAGACATATACCATTGAAGGCAGGTGGTCAGAAAATGACGATCTAGGCACTGATCGCTTGCAGTTTGCTATGGTCGATGATCGTCTGACCTTTGCTCTCGATACCAGTGGTGAGGGCTTGCATAAACGCGGTTATCGACGTTTGACCCACAGCGCCCCCATCCGTGAAACCCTAGCAGCAGCTATACTCTCTCTTGCACATTTCCCTCAAAATACCTTGAGTCGAGGTGAACTACTCTGGGATCCTGTTTGTGGTGTCGGTAGTTTTATCATCGAGGCAGCATTGATATTGAGTGATACCGCACCAGGACTCAAACGTCATTTCTCTGCTGAAAAGATGAAGATTTGTGGCAAGGCCATCTTCGATCGAGTACGTGAACAACTAAAGCAAAAGTCATTGCTTTACTATCAGGAGCGTGATCCCCAAAAACAGAAGCGACTGACAGAGCTGCGTGGCTTATTGTGGGGAAGCGACATATCTGCTGAATATATCGCACAAGCGGAGAAAAATGCTCACTATGCTGGTGTCTCAGAGTTAGTCAACTTCCGCCAAGGCGATATCATCAAAATGAGCGAGCAAAAATATTTCCCTGATGCCAGCTTAGAGACTGCAGAGCGTATTTTGCTGGTAGCAAACCCTCCCTATGCTGAGCGTCTCGGCACTGCCGAAGAGATGAAGTGTATTCACCGTGCTATCGCTGATATTTGTTTTTACTATGATGGTCAAATCAATCTTAAAACCCCCTTTCGAGTTTCAGTTATCACCGCGGATAAATATTTTGAAAAAGCGATTGTTCGACGTGCGGACAAAAGACGTAAACTCTATAACGGTATGATCGAGTGCACCTTGTTCCAATATTTCAAACACTCTTAGTCATCCACCGAAAAGAAAAAAGTTCGATCTCCGAATTGAATTCTGCAATGATCCTCCAATAAAAATTCTTCGAATTTTTTGAGCTTATGTCCATCTACATAAGTGCTGTTGTCAGACCCCAAATCCTCGATGAAAAAGTTTCTGCCATAGCGTAGAATTCGCGCGTGTCTCCTGCTGATGGTCAATTCTTCCAGCACTAAGTCACAGACAAAACGATCTCTCCCTACGATGAATTCATCGACTAAGATAAAGACACGAGTGCCAAAATCTTCTTGCTCAGAACCAGGTTGAAACTCGCTGAGCAGAGCAACTCTGAAATCAGCTTGTTCGGGGGAGATTGGTATGGTGCGTTCAAAAGGCAGATCATTATTTTGGATTTTCTGTTTGATCTGTTTGAGTAGTGATAGTTGCGATTCTACTTTTTTAGATTTTTTTGTGGACGGTTTAGACTTCGTTTTTGCTTTGTTTTTCTTGTTCACTATTTTTTGTCTATCGAAGCCAGCCATCAATAATTTTTCGGCAGTGATGTAATCAGCCTTTTCGATGGCGTTCCACCAACGACTGAGTAGATTCTGCCAGCGACGTTGATCTTTTGGATTTTCCATATATATTTTTTCAAATAAAAACTGTTTGAGTGGCGTAGAGTTGATGAATTGTGCTGGCAATTGCAATTCGAATGTATCGATGGGCAAACAGAGCAGGCGACAGCGCAGACCAAGCTGAGCCTCATATATCTCTACTGTATCTGTGTTCAACAGATTCAGATCGATGGAGAGACCTTTTGCTGAGAGCAGACCCAGCGAATTGGTGATGGCGACCAGTAGATCCTGCAGGAATTTAGATTTCTGAAATAGTTCAGGATGTTTGGTATAGGTGTAGCCCAAACTATAAGCTGGATTGAGTTTCGCTTGCAGTATCAGTTTGCCAGTTTGTTCGTTTAGACGAAGAGGGATTCCCCCGTCTTGTGTATTGCTGATCAGGGCTTGTGCCCTAGAGCAATTTAAGGATGGTTTTACTCCGCAACGAAAATTTAGGGTGCTTGCTGTCGCCTGCATTGTTACTCCTTTAGATGATTGAATGGTCAAATACTTTTTGCATCAGAACATTGGCGAATTCCAATAGTTGATTGCGAAAAATCAATGCTGCTGCAATTAATACTGAGATAATCAAGACTATTTCTAAAGTACCGAGACCTGCTTCATGTCTCTTGTCTGCAGCCAGATAATTATTTTCGTACAGATAGGCAAGTTTCATAAGTTTCTCCTTTCTCTAGATTTGCTGACTTAGTATTTTCAGCCCGTAGGCGAAAAGACAGTTTTAACGATGAGACATAGCTAGGTAATTTACATAGGTCAAAAAGCTGAATGAAAAGCGCTCAAAGCCGGTAAAATTGCAGTGATCATAACGATGGCGAGGTCTAGGCTCATAGGTAGTAGGAGTAGAAGTCCGCGTTGTTGTAGACGCTTGCGCATGGAGTCCTTGTACAGATCACGGCTGGTAGTTGTCTGTAAATTCAATATCTCTAAAAGTTCATTGCCGCCATCGCGATCGTAGCGTGCCATCAAGTGAAGTGAAGAAACAATTTCGGTTCGGCTGATTTTTTCGCTCAGTGCCAAAAGAGCATTCCTAGCTGTTATGCCACTCTCTATTTTTTGGCGTAAAAGATTGAGATCTTGACGAAGCACCGGATACTGTGTGTAGTCGAAGGATTCAAAGATCAGGCTCAGACTCTTAGTCAAGGTGAGTCCACTGTGCAAAAGATTGGAGAGAAGAGCGAGTAGCGTAGGATAGCTGAGGTTGTAGCAAAGTTGCTGCTGTCGATATAGTCGAATGATCTCCATATCTTGTAGCAATGTGAAGAGGATGGGTAGCGCCAAACATTGCCACTGAGGTTTAGCAGGTAGTATCAAGCCAGGTAAGGCAAGCACTAAGCCGAGTGCAAAGAACGATATTTTTTTGCGTACATAGCGTGGCCAGACCTGTTGCTTATTCTCTGAGACTTGTTTGAGATAAAGTGCGATTTTGTTGTGGAAGTGCAGCGGTGAATGACGTAGTAAAATGTCCGATAATAAGAGAAGATAGGGATTGGTAACCTGCTTAATTGATAGTTTATATGGTTTGAATTTGATTTTGTCGATCAGATTGTGGCTGAGAATGATCAGAGTTATAGCTGCGACTAGCGTAGAGGCAAGGTACAGAAAAGTAGGTACTGTGTAGAGCGCTGAGTTGGTTGAATCTTTTTGTTGGTTCATTACCACAGCAAATACAAAGGGCATCAAGATCATCATCATAGCTTCAGAATTTTTGGCACTCTGTTCAGAAGCGATAACTTTTTGTAGTCGCATTTCATCGCTGAGTGAACGATGAGTTTCTCTCACATAGTCCTCGAGTTTGCCGCCGTAATGACGTAGGAAGGGTATGACGCTGAAAAAGACTTGGCTATGTCTGCTGCCAAACAATTTGGCAGTATGTCTCAGTACGATCTCCAGATCGATTTGAGCAGATAGCATCCTCTGCATAGTACCCAAACCTTTGATGGTCTTGCTATTACCGCCGAGCTGCTGTTCGAGATCGTCAGGAGCTGAAATCAAGGCGGCCTCTAAAGTTTGACCTGCCGATACTTTACCGCTTAAATATTCTAAAAAGATCAAAAATTGTTCTGTTTTAAGCTCGCGGTAGCGTCCCCAAAAGAACCAACTAACACCGCACCAGAGCAGGAGAAAACCGATAGCAAAACTGAGATAGAGTAGTTTATCGATCTGCCAACAGCGCTGAGCATAGTAATTGATTAGCATTGTAGGCAGTAAGGTTTTGAGAGCGATACTGGGTAAGCCTTCGTATTGATTAAGTTGTTGCTTCAGTGATACTGACATAGTTAACCTTCTAATTTTGTATTGCATTTATCTACAAGCACTAATCGTTGATCGCGTCTGATAAAAAGCGGAGTGAATAGTAGTTGTTGTTGTTTGTAACCATCAAGACGTGATATCTCTCTGACGATGCGCTGACCATTGGGTAGACGTTCCAGTTGTACGACGAGATCGAGTGCAGATGCGGTCAGACGTCGCACAGCGTCCCAGGGCAGATGAGAATTCATCAACATTAGGAGACAGATACGTTCGACCATCTCCTGACAACTGTTGCCGTGACCAGTTGACATACTGCCTGGGTGACCAGTGCTCATAGCTTGTATCATTTCAAGAGCTTCACCACCCCTGATTTCACCGACGATAATACGATCTGGACGGAGACGCAGAGATGATTTGATCAGACTTTCTAAACTGACTTCTCCTTGTCCGGAGGGACCAGCTGGCCGTGATTCTAGGCGCACGACATTGTCCAGCTTGAGATCTAATTCGGGCGAATCCTCTATAGTGATTATGCGCTCTTGCTTAGGTATAAAAGCGGATAGAGCGTTGAGAAAAGTAGTTTTGCCCGTGCCAGTACCGCCGCTGACAAAGATGCTCTGTTTATTTCTCACCGAGTCGACCAAAAACTTAGCAGCCTCTTGATCGATGGTGCCGCAGGCTATCAAGGAATTGAGGTCTGGCTTTATGCCTGTAAAACGACGGATGCTCAGACAAGGCCCATCAGGTGCCGCTGGTGGTAGAACAGCATGTATGCGAGAGCCATCTGCCAGACGCATACCGGCTATAGGCGAAGTTTCATTGATCAATTTATTGGCACGACCAAAGAAACGACAGATGACCTGCACTAAGTGATTGCGATCTTCAAAACGCAGAGGCGTCAACGAAAGGCGGCCATTTTCTTCGATGTAGATATGTTCGGGGCCATTGACCATGATTTCAGTTATACGCGGATTGTCGAGCAATTTTTGCAATATATCAAAACCACGGATGGAATCGAATATCTGTTTGGTAAAATTCTTCCGCTCTGCTAATGACAGGCGATGCCTACTGTATTTTTCGATCAATAGCTGAGTGATCTGATGCTTCAGCTGAGCATCACTCATTCTGTCCAGATGCGTGCTGCGATTGATCAGAATCTCAATCAAGATTTGCCTGTCTTTATAGCTCAAATTTTTTAAATGCGAAGGTTGACTATACATATTGTTACCTTCAAGCTGAAATATCTGTGAACACGGTATGTTGTGGCAGGTTGGCTATGATAGAAGCCATCTCACGTCTCGCTATCTGTGAGCCGAAACTAAGATTATTCGGGACATCGCTGTACCATCGGTCGACTAGATTAGAGATCTGTTGTACTTTTTTGAGCGAAATGTCAGAGGTTTCGATCAGGCCTAGAGTAGGTTTCTTTTGATACTTGACCAGTTCTCGGAATAATTTAATCAATCTATGCAATAGTTGATCAGAAAGATTACAGAGATCTTCTAAGCCGCAATCGAGTTTTGGCAGACGCAATATATCCAAATCTTCAAAACATTCTGCAAAATCAGGCCAATCACAGTCTAGACCACAGTCTAGCTTCAGCAAAAAATCTGCGATACCACCTCCAGTCTTAGTCTGTTGCAAGGCGAAGGGTATGCGATAAAGCGGCATTAAAGGAAGGTAAAATATCTGGTATTCAGCTTTAGCATAGTCTCTTAAGAGCATGGAGCGATGTGTTAGACGCAGATGTGCTTCAAAAGTGTTGAGCAAGATCAAGGGGTGGTCATTACCTGTGTTTTGATCTGTGATATAACGGATAATAGAAGCAGCTATTTCAGTGATTTTGAGATCACGCTTGATGCGGTATAGCCTAGCAGGATCAGAGCAATTCAAAGATTTGCTGAGTAGAATAATCTTACGTGATGTCATGTTCTGTAAAGATGACTTCATGCAGAGGCTTTCTTCGACGATCAAATAATTGTATTCATTGGCTCGACGAGGGATCAGTGGTAATATCTCTATCTCCCAGCCTAAGAGTTTAGTTGTAAGATGCTTTTTCAGTGCTTCGCTAAATTCTCTATCTCTCTCGATGATGGCTAGTCTACGCATGATGACCTCCTCGCTGTTTTCACCCTCAGCCTAGGCTGAGTTTGAACACAAAAAATAAGCGAAATATGTCAAAATGGTCGAAATGTGTCAAAGAGCGAGAATATTTGTTTAACTCATTGCTAAGTGTTATGCTGTTTGCAATTGATTTCATTTCAATTCTTATCGAGAGAGGTGGAGGGAACGGCCCTGTGAAGCCCGGCAACCTAGTTGGTGCTAATTCCGGCAAATCTTAAGGGATTTGAAAGATAAGATATTGTATCTCTCTGTCCCAGTGAAAGGAATAATATGAACAAATGGTTTTTTACGTCTGAGTCTGTGACTGAGGGACATCCAGACAAGATTTGTGATCAGATTTCTGATGCAGTTTTAGATGAAATTCTGAGCCGTGATCCAGAGGCCAGAGTTGCCTGTGAGACTGTGGCGACTACGGGTTTAGTGATGGTCATGGGTGAGATTACAACTTCGACTTATGTAGATATCGCAGGTGTTGCTCGCCGCACCATCCGTGAGATCGGCTATACCGATAAATCGACTAGCTTCGATGCCGACACCTGCTCTGTGCTCGTCACCATCGACGATCAATCTTCAGATATAGCTCGCGGAGTGGATTGTGCCTACGAATTGCGTAGCGGTTCTGCAAGAGGTGGTCTCGTCTCCGATCAAGTAAGCGACAAGGCAGAGTTGGGTGCAGGCGACCAGGGTCTGATGTTTGGTTATGCTAACGACGATACGCCTGAGTTGATGCCATTGCCCATAACTTTAGCGCATAAATTAGCCAAGCAGATGGCCGATATGCGTAAAAGCAAAAAGGCTAAAACCTTCTTACCTGACGGCAAGTCTCAGGTGACGGTCGAGTATCACAATAACAAGCCTGTACATATCGATACGGTGGTTATCTCCACTCAACACATCAGCAGTGCGACGGCTAAAGAAGTGGAGAGTGAAGTCTACGAGCTAGTTTTGAAACCTATCATGCCGCGCGAGTTATTCGATGAAAAAACGAAGGTGTTGATCAATCCTACCGGTCGTTTTGTGGTGGGAGGACCAGTGGGAGATTCTGGTTTGACGGGTCGCAAGATCATCGTTGACACATATGGTGGATTTGCTCGTCATGGCGGTGGAGCTTTCTCTGGTAAGGATCCGACTAAAGTGGATCGTTCATCTGCCTATGCCGCTCGTTACCTGGCAAAAAATATCGTAGCTGCAGGTCTAGCCAAACAGTGTGAAGTGCAGCTCGCATACGCCATCGGTGTCGCCGAACCAGTTTCGTTATATGTCAATACTTTTGGTACAGGCAAGCACAGTGATACTGAACTCGCAGAGATGATCCAAAAGAATATAGCCCTCGACCCCAAGTCGATTATCGAACGCTTCCAATTGCGTCGTCCCATCTATCGTCAGGTCGCGAGCTACGGTCATTTTGGACGCTCTGATCTAGATTTACCTTGGGAGAAAACAGATAGTGTGGAACTTTTCCGCAACTATTTTCAATAGATGTCTCAATACAGGCTCATCAGAATTTCAGAGTCGAGTATCAGCTTCTAGATCTTCTCTGCTACAGCCCAGAGCTTGTGCTTTTTGTCGGCAAACTTTAGATGTGAGTTGTGCTGAGTTATGGCGTAGTTTGGATTATGGGAGCAGGCGACAGAATGAACGAGCAGGAGAATATATCTGCAGATCTTGTCTCAGAGATTTGCCTCTGATCTTTCCGTGGCGAGATGTTTTGACGCGTCAGACTATCAGTTGGTCTGACCTAGCGAAAAACTATTGTTTTGACCGTTCGGTGATGGCCCTAACTGAGTACAAAGATCCGATCAAACGATCTCTGCTGCAATTGAAATTCCACGGAGATCGCAGCCAGAGTTTAGTTTTAGCCGAGATTTTAGAGAAGTGTCTACCTCTGAGGAAATGGCGTGGACAGATAACTTTTGTGCCGGTACCGCTCAGCGAAAAACGTCTACATGAACGCGGCTACAATCAAGTGACTTTGATTTTGGAACAATTGACGTCAAGACAGCCAATAGAGATAGTGAATCTCTTGAAGAAAATTCGTGATACAGAGAGGCAGAGCGAATTGCAGTCGACGGCGGCTCGCAAAGCGAATATCCATGAAGCTTTTGCGGTGGATACTGGAGTAAGCCTTTTGAAAACTGATAGAATACTATTATTTGATGACGTCGTAACGACAGCAGCAACTCTGCTTGAAGCTAAACGTACCCTCAATCAAGCAGGGTACCAACATGTTTGTTGTCTAGCTTTAACTACTGGGAGAATATAATGATCAAACATATTGTCTTTGATGTTGACGGCACACTTTTGGATACACGTCATATTTTGGAAGAGGCTCTGCGTATAGCCTTAGACGAGGTAATGGGTGTCGGCAATTATCCTGATGATTTAGCAGAAGTATTCAGCCATTCCTCAGAGGGAGCTCTAGAGCATCTAGGTTGCCCAGATGTCCCGAGAACGATGGCACTATGGGTGCAGAAATTAGTTGAGATCGGTAAGTCGGGAGATCTATTCCCTGGCATGCGAGAGGTGATTGAACATCTCCATGCCGAAGGCTATACCTTAGGTATTGTGACCAATCGTCAGCGTCATGAATTCAATCTGGATTTTGGAGATTCTGAGCTGCTAGATTATTTTACAGCCACTGTTTGTTTTTCAGATGTCGCCAATGCTAAGCCTGCAGCAGATCCCATGCTCAAATACTATGAACTAGCAGATGCCAAGGCTGAAGAAGTTGTGTTCATAGGCGATAGTTCAGCAGATATGGGTTGTGCAAAAGCCAGTGGTTGCATCGGTGTGGTCGCTGGCTGGGGTGTAATTCCTGGCTATGAGCCCGAGGGCGACTATCATTTAGAAAAACCTGCAGATGTTATCGACTTAGTAAATGAGTTGAATGCACGGAGGTAATTATGGCGATCCCCTTTGTCAAACCAGATATCAGACCTGAAGATGTCGAAGCAGTAGTCGAGGTTTTGACTTCTGGCTGGATTACCACTGGTCCTAAAACCAAACAATTTGAACGTGAGTTATCTGAATATTATGGCACTAGCAAGACGGCTACCATGAGTTCTCAAACTATGGCTGCTGAGATGACCTTGCATCTGCTAGGTATTGGCCCTGGCGATGAAGTTATCGTCCCTGCCTACACATATTCTGCTAGTTGTAGCATTATCTGCCATGTTGGAGCTACACCTGTATTGATTGACTCTAAGCCAGGCAGTTTTGAGATGGATACAGAATTACTTGCAGCTGCCATTACAGAACGCACCAAGGCTATCATCCCTGTGGATTATGCCGGCATGATCGTCGACTACGCTAAATATTTTGAGATTGTCGAAGCGAAGAAACATCTGTTCACAGCCAGCGACAACAAGATACAACAAGCTCTGGGCCGCGTCGCCATCCTAGCTGATACAGCTCACTCACTGGGTGCACGCAAAGATGGTGTCTATGCAGGTGCCATCGCTGATTTCAGCAATTTTTCTTTCCATGCTGTCAAGAATCTGACCACATCAGAAGGAGGAGCTGTCACCTGGAGAACTATACCAGGAATCGACGACGAAGATATATATAAGCAATTTATGTTGCTTTCTCTGCACGGTCAGAACAAAGATGCCCTGGCGAAGACTAAATCAGGAGCCTGGGAATACGATATCGTAGCACCTTACTATAAATGTAATCTCATGGATATCACGGCAGCGCTGGGATTGTCACAATTGCGGCGTTATGAGGAGATGTTAGATATTCGTCACCACGTGATCGAGACATATCAGCGTGAGTTTTCCGGTACTAAGATCCGCATTATGCCGCACACTACTGAGAATATGCGTTCCAGTGCACATTTGGCCGTGGCACATATCGATGGTGCTGATGAGAAAATTCGCAATCGCTTCATAGAATTGATGGGAGAGCGTGAAATCAGCTGTAATGTTCACTATAAACCGCTGCCGATGCTGACTGCTTATAAGAATTTGGGTTTTGACATCAAGGATTTCCCGAATGCTTATAATTTTTATCACAACCATTTAACCTTACCTCTTTACAGTCAGATGACTGATGAGGAAGTGGCAGAAGTATGCAGTGCTGCCAAAGAAGTTTTGCGAGAATTGGGTCTAGACTAAATAGATGAAGAAGTGGGAAGATCTGCCAGCTGAGATGCAGAATTCTGCGGTGGCGCCGTACTATGAGATCCTGCGCCGACGTGTTTTCAGTTTGCTTTTTAAGCGTATCTTCGACTTTTTGGGGGCTTTGATCTTGTTGATCATTCTGTCCCCAGTCATGCTGATCTTGGTTCCCTACATCCGCTTAAATTCTCCTGGGCCGGCAATCTTCACTCAAGTGCGTGTAACTCGTTATGGCAAAAAATTTAAGATCTACAAATTTCGTACCATGAGGGTCGCCGCGGCAGAATCAGGTTCACAAGTGACTGTCAACAATGATCAGCGTATAACTTCAGTGGGAGCCTTCTTACGTAAATACAGGCTCGATGAGTTGCCGCAATTATTTAACATTCTGCTCGGACAAATGAGCTTCGTCGGCACTCGTCCAGAGGTCACCCAATTCGTTGAACAATATCAGCCTGAGATGTATGCTACTCTGCTCCTACCTGCAGGTGTGACTTCGCGTGCTTCCATCGAATACAAGGATGAAAGTCGCTTGTTGGCCGATGCTAAGGACGCTCAACAAGTCTATATTGAGCAAGTTTTGCCAGCCAAAATGCAGATCAATCTCGAGCAATTGCGTGAGTTTTCGCTCAAAAAAGATTTTCTCTGCCTGTTGCAGACGTTGAAAGCAGTTATCTCCTAGCGTATGTTTAAGTTTCGCTCAGCTGATAATCTTCGTCGTCGTATTGTCTATAAGAATACCTTGATGCTCTATCTGCTGCGAGCGTCATCCTATGTATTTTCTTTTATTACGATACCCTATCAGACACGTGTTTTAGGGCCTGAGCTCTACGGCAAAGTGGGTATCGCTACGGCGATAATGGTGTATTTTCAGCTGATGATCGATTTCGGCTTTTTGATCTCTGGTACACAAGAGATCGCTTTGCTAGCAGTTGACCAGGTGAAGAATCACGCGAAGATCAACGAAGTTTATTCTAGAGTTCAATTAGGTAAATACTTGATGATCTCGATATCGTTTGGATTGCTCTGGTTGCTCTGTGATCTGGTGCCTGCATACGGTCAAGATCGAGGATTTTTGTTCTGGTTTCTTTTGAGTACAGCCTTTAATGCTCTTGTACCAGATTTTGTTTATCGAGGTATACAGCAGATGGCTGCAGTCACCATGCGGGTGATTATCGCACGCTTGATCTTCACTGTATTGCTGGTAGTTTTTCTGCGTTCGCCTGAAGATTATTACCTGCTACCCATACTGATGACCATAGGTAATTTGATCGCCTTGCTCTGGTCTGTACTCTATCTGTATAAAACCTATCGTATCTGTCTGCGTCGGGTGAGTGTTAGAGCGATCTGGCGGACCATGCGTACTTCGGGTAGTTTTTTCTTGTCCTGCATAGCGAGTACAGTTTATTCCAGTCTCAACCTGATCATCGTCAGTTCTATCGCACCAGGTATGAGAGGATATTACAGCGTGGCGGATAAGTTATTGACTTCGGGACAAAAATCTTTGACTCCGATCTCAGACAGTATCTATCCTTATATGTCGCAAAATAAGGATTTTAAGTTGATCAAAAAAGTTTTGATCTACTTGATGCCAGTGATCATCGTAGGTTGCGGCATCACTTTTGTCTTCGCTGAAAAGATAAGTGAGTTGATCTTCGGTGTTGCCTTCCGTCCAGCAGGCAGTATTTTACGTGCCCTGATGCCAGCTGCCATCTTCACTTTGCCCGACTATCTCTTAGGCTTTCCGACCATGACTGCCATAGGTATCACTAAGCATGCCAATTACTCCATCTATGTCAGCTCTTGCTTGCATGTTGTAGCGATGCTCGCCCTTTATCTGACTGGACATCTATCGCCCGTGAGTCTAGCTTGGTTAGTATCGTTTTCGCTGGGGGTAGATTTGCTGTATAGAGCGATCACAGTACGTTATTTTTGGTATAAGCTAAATACTCCTCGTATGAATCTATCTCAGTGATAGCATCGGCAGAGATGGGATGAATGTTCAGATGATAATTATCTGGCCGCTCAAACAAAGCGATATTGTCCCAGTAGATCGACGTATTTCCAGATTCAAACAGTTCCCTCACATCATCTGCTAATTGCTCAGCATCTTTTTGGCACCAGAAGGAGAGAGATTTGAGTTCCCAGCCTCGGTCAGCACCGATTTGACACGATAAGACATACTCATCCCAATTTAACACCCATTCATCTGTGGGTTCAGCAGTGTAAAAACAGCTGTAACCAGATTGGGAAACTCGCGTTTTGAGACAGCTGGTATCGTTGATGATCTGGTCGCCGTCAAGGATGACAACCGCCCCATGGTACAGTACCTCGCGTACACAATACAGCGAAGAGATATTGTTACACTCAGCATAGTGCGGATTGATATGGAGATTTACGCTAGGATATTTATCTTTCAAGTAATCGAATTGTTCTGCTAAATAACCGACGACGATGTGGATTTTCTGAATACCTTTCGCGAGCAATTGCTCGATAAGATTTTCGATCATGGGTCTGCCCTGAGGAGAAGTCAAGGGCTTTGGCGTAGTTTCAGTCAGAGGGCGTAAGCGTTCGCCACGTCCTGCGGCCATGATGATAGCCTGAGTGATTGGCTCAGTAACATCAGAGTTTTCAGGCAGGTTCGAAACATCAATTGATCCAGTGGCACAGAAGTTTTTCTCTAATTTTTTTTGATTCAGCAAAACTAGCACAGTCTGATAGATGGGACTTGCTATGAGTTTACGATAATAATTTTTGGCGTAACGGTATTGCAGGATGGTGTACTCGCCGAAGTCTACACCTAAGAGGCGTTTGTACTCGCACCAATTGCTCCACAGCAAGCCAGCTATGGCGGCGTAGGCGTAGATTTTGAAGCGTATGACTTCAGCAGTGTTGAAATAGGGCAGAGTAGGATAAGGATCACGGAGTCTACCAGGCTGGTTTGCTTCTTCAGCAGCCAGATAAGCGTCGATCAGTCGATCAAAAGCTAAATCGTCGTAGCCTGCATAGATGGCGAACATCGCCACATCGACATAACGTTCTTGCAGACCAGCATATTCCCAGTCAATCATGGTCAATTCCCCTTCACCCTTTTGATTGGTGAAGAAGATGAAATTATCTGGTACTGAGTCGATATGACACAGTTGTAGAGGTTCGCATAGAAATTCGATGATGGGTTTTAGACTGAATATATGCTTTTTGGTGCTGCGATAATCACTGAACATAGATTTGGCATCGCCGCACAATTGGTCATAGTGTTCGATCTCACCGAAAAGATCAAATTTGTGCTCGACCTGTAGTTTTAACTGATGAAAATCATTGAGTAAGCGCATCGCTTGAGCGACTTCGTTCTGGCTTGTAGCGTCGCAGTTACGAGCGTCGGTCAAGCGACGCGCGATTTTATGACCTGTTTCAGGGTTGAAAAACACTAATTCTTGTGCCAGACCATTAGCTTGCAGAACTTTGTTGACTTCAGCTTCTTGTCGGCGATTCATCAATTTTTCTGTGCCTTCACCAGGTATGCGCATGATGTATTGCTGATCGCCTTGTCGAAAATCAAAAGAACGATTGGTCATACCGTGTTTCAGCGGTTTGATATCTCTTATCTCTTCGATAGATACCTGTAATTGCTCGGCGATAATGTTGAGTATAGGGTTTTCTTCCAGCTGTTTAGTCTCGAAGCGACGCAATTCTTTGACACTGTTGAATTCAAATACTTTGTCGGAGGAGAATAGGCGTGCAGGCAGGGCGAATTGATCCCCTTTGATCAAGGCATCTTCCCAGAACCATTCTTCGCTTTCTTCACTGTTAGGAGCTAGTAGTTGTTCTCTTAAATCAGTTACATCGTCACGATGGAAAAAGGCGATACCCAATAGATGATTTCCAGATTTTGCTTGTTTTTTATGATGCAGTCTCAGGCGTTGGTGAACTAGAAAATCGCTGTGCTTAGTAAGTTCTTCGGTGATTCCATACCAAGAAGAAAATTCATGATGGCGAAAAGGGTTTTCTACAAAATAAAGATCGCAAGGCAAGATATAGCTATCTTCGAGGCGATCGATAACTTTGACTAGCGAAGTCAGACTATTAGTAGTGGAATATAGCGGATTTACAACCAGTTTTATATTGAATTTATCGATCAGGTACTCATAGCTCTCTTTGAGGTGGCCGACGACGATAGTGATATCTTTGATATCGCGTTCCTGTAGCTGATTGATCAGTCGTTCGATCAGTCGTTCGCCGCGTACTTCTAAGAGTCCCTTGGGAGTCTCGATGTTCAAGGGTATCATACGCATGCCGAAACCAGCAGCTAAGATGATGGCTTTAGCAGTGCGTGAGTTATCTAGATAGGTTTGACCAGCTGCAGTGATTTGGTTTGCAGATCCGATAAACCCTAACTTAGATAATTCTTTGAAATGTTTGTTGACTGCACCGAGAGATAGATCTAAATCCTTTGCTATCTCTCGCTGCGTGTGAGGTTTAACACTCAAGCAATTTAATATATTACCCGCAATTTGACGATTATTCTCTTTCATATACGCAGTATATGTTCACAAAATGTCAAAAGTCAACAAAACGTGAACGACGAGTATTTGATTGTTGTCGCTATGCTAAAATCAAATTCGGAGGTCATCATGAAGTTTATCCATACTGCAGATCATCATATCGGCAAAAATTTTCGACATTTTTCTGAGATCAGCGCCAGATTGGCGGTCGAAAATATGCGAATTTTAGAAAAACTTGCAGATATTGCAGTACGGGATGCTGATATCTGGCTGATTGCAGGTGATCTATATGAATACGACCAGATCTCTGCCGCTGAAAAGATCAATATCGTCAAAATTTTTGAACAGACAGCGAGCAAGTTACCTATTTTGCTGGTAGCTGGCAATCATGACCCCTTTTTCCCTGGATCTTTTTATGAAGAGCTAGCGTCCATCGATGGTGTGCATGTGTTTTCACCGCGTAGCGCTGAGCGTATCGATATACCTGAGCTAGATACATCTATCTACGGTCGGAGTTTTCAATCTCTATATGAGCGCGCTAGTTTATTGCCTAACCTATTAGAGCAAGCAGATAGTAAACTAGGTGTTCCGCCCCTAGAGAATCGTTGTCTGCTCTTGCACGGAGATGTCAGAGCGAGCAAAACCTCTTCCGATCACAATCTATTACTGGCACGTGACCTGGACGCTTTACCTGTGGCCTACATTGCTTTAGGACATATACATCGAGCTGATCCTACTTCTTCTAGTAAATGGCGTTATGCTGGACCGCCCACAGGTCACTCTTTCAAACGCACTGGTGAGACAGGCTATTATTGTGGTGAAATAATCAACGGTCAATTGGTGGGATTGGATTTTCATGCTCTAGATACCATACATTTTTATGATCTAAGAGTTGATGTCAGCACAGCAGAGACACAATATGACATAGTTAAATTACTCGAAAATGCCGTCAGTGAATATGGCAGTGAACACGTCTACCGTCTACGTCTAGCAGGAACGGTACAGAGATCGTTGGCATCGGATTTAGCTGAGATAGAAGCCGGCATCAGAACTCATCTATTGGCCTGTGAACTTATCGATGAAACGAAAATAAGTTACGATACATCAAAACTTTTAGAAGATAAGGGTCTACGTGGATATTTCTATCGTCAAATAATGGCACGACAAGCTGAGCAAAACAACTCAGAATTACTGGAGTTAGCGCTAGCTGTCGGTTTGGAGGCCATCGATGATCAAGTTTAAGAGTGCCTATATACAGAGTTTCGGTGGTCTAGAAGAATATGCTCTAGATTTCATTGAAGATAAGGGAGTGTATTTTGCGTTGAATGAATTCGGCAAGAGCACTTTGTCGAGTTTTCTTCTAGCCGTTCTATATGGTCTCGCTAAGAATAGCAGAGATGTACGTAGCAGCGATCGCAAACGCTATCGACCATTACAGCATGACAAGCAGATGGGAGGTAGTCTCAGACTCGAAAAAAATGGTCGTAACTATGAAATTCAGGCTTTGTTCGGTTCTGTGCCCAAGAAAGATCAGCTGAAAATATTCGATATTGATGCGGGCAGAGAAATAACAGCAGAACTATCTAGAGATGATCATTTGCTCTCACCTGGAGAATACTTCTTAGGGATTGATCAAGCTACCTTTGAGCGTTCGGTATTTGTCGCTCAGACCAAGACTTCACTGGCTGATTGCAAGGATAACAAAGACGTATTTCAGTCGCTTTTCAATCTGCAGAATACAGGTGACGAAAATATTTCCATATCTAAAATAGATGAGTATTTGAAAAAGCGTAGCAGCAAACTGAAGGGGCGATCTAAAGATGCGGAGATCAACAGGCTGGAGCGTGAAATTGCGACTAAGGAACAGCTGTTAGCAGAGTTGATCGCAGCAGAAGCAGAGGAAGATCGCAGGCAAAAGAGCTTGTCAGAGATTGAGCAAACCATCAACCAGCAGACTAGATTAGTCGATGATCTACACAGGCAAGAGGTGGGGCTGGAGTATGCTAAGCTATCTCACAATTTACGCTCCGAACGCCGCAAGTTAGCACTTTTAGAAGAGCAAGAACGGGAATTGCTCGCCCAACGCCAGTTAGCCGAAAAGGAGAATTGGCGAGAAGGTCTGTCGAGATTGGAACAGCAACTGAATAATATCAAGAATCTCGTAATCAGTCGTAATGAGCGTGAGGGACAAGTTTCAGAAGTATTAGAAGCGTTTCAACATAGTCAGAGATCATGGGTACAGGTCAAAGAAGCAGTAGCTGCCAAACAGCCCCAAAATGAGCAAAGAGAGCTGGAACAAAGCAGGCGCGAACTAGCTGAACTAGCGATCACCATCGCTGAAGTTGAGAAAAAACAACAAAGCAAAAAACGATTACAGCAAGAGAGATTGCAGCGACAGTTGCAGGAAGTACAAGCGAAACAGGCCTCGATACGAGAGCGTCTGCTCAAATATCACACAAGGCAGAGGTTAAATCTAATCCTGATATCTCTCAGTTTATTTTTAGGGATATCTAGTGTTGCTGCCCACTATCTTGATTTCTTATCGCAATTCAAAGAACAGCTCAGTTGGGTTACCATCGCTTCAGGCGTGTTTTTCTTCATTTTGTTGATTTTATTGATCGCAGGATTCTTCAATCAGCAGAGACTACAAGCTGATCTGCAAAGAATATCTGCGCAGTCTCTAAATTTGAATACGGAGCAATCTGACACGAGCGCTGATCAATTGACATCATATCTACAACGTCAGATGCAATTGCAGAAAAAAATAAGTCGATTGTCCGAGGTGATCAATAGCCGAGTGGCGGAGAATGAGAGACATCTAACGGCGGCTGCAAGCAAATTGCAATCCGAACAAGATCACTTAGCAAATCTGCGTACAAAATTATTACAGCAGGAGCAGGAGCTAGAAAAGACAAAGGAGTCTTTGAGCAGGGAGTACTCTTTGCCGCCTGATATAACAGTAGAACGAATTATCCAAATCCTAGAGCAGAGACAAGAGGAACTAAACCACAAAATCAGCAAGCTACAATCTTCTGACTCTCTGATCAGCAGAGCGCTCGATGAATTGAATTTGCCGGCAGTTCGCAGAACAGTAGCGGCTTATGAGCAACAATTAACTGAGCTAGAAGCACAGTGGGGAATGGATAATATAGGTATTTTTCATGCTATCTCTGTCGAGGATCTAGAAGCAAAAAGCAATGAGCTTAAGATTCAGCTACAAGCGAGACGAACAGAACTTACTGATTTGCGCCTGCAATTTGCTCAAGAGAAAGGTCGATTAATCGATTCCATAAACATTCAGGGCAATGCACAAGATGTGAAAGAAGAAATTGCTATTCTCCAAGAAGAATTGCTTCAAGCAGAGAAATTATACGAGGCGACGCAAATTGCTGGCTTGCTGATGAATGAGGCTTTTCAAGCGATGCGCCGCGATTTTGCCCCGGAATTACAACAACGTGCTCAAGAGTATTTTAGGCAACTGACGGCTGGTAAATACACTGATTTCTTGAGCGATCATGATCTAAACATCCAGGTGGGCAATAAAAATTATATGGATGCAGCCTATCTTTCAGTAGGAGCTTTTGATCAAGCTTATCTGGCATTGCGCCTTGCCTTATCTGAATTGCTCAGTGAACAGATCTGTTTGCCTTTGATCATCGATGACGGCTTCACGCAGTATGACGATGAGAGATTGCAGCTAGCCTTTGATCTTTTATCAGACATCAGTGCAGATAGCAAACGGCAAATTATCTACTTCACTTCTACCAAACACACTGTGACAGCAGCTGAACGATCGAGTTTTAAAATTAAGTATTTATGAAATCTTTATTGACAAAATAAATCTATTGCTTAGAATGAGGGCAATTGTATGACTAGGAGAATTAGATGTTAGAGAGTTTGAATTATTTCTTCCGCGCCACACCTGATGTAGTACCACCTCAGTTATCCACTGGTGTTCATCTGGGTATTGTCTTTGTTTGGATGACAGTGATTTTAGTGATGTTTTGGCGCTCTCAAAATCTCAAGAATTCGCCCAAATCAGATTTTTACTTGAAAGTGATAGCTGGTGCTATACTCGTCGATCAAGTGATTATCAATTCTTGGTTCATCGGTCATGGTATATTCACGCTGTCGAAGCAATTGCCTTTGTTTCATTGTCGCATGGCAGCATGGATGGTGATCTTGTCAGTCTTCCTCAAGAAGAAAAAATTGGTTTTACCTGCGATCTGGTGGGGCTTGATGGGTTCAGTGATCACTCTGATTATCAGCGATATCTATCCCTATAATTTCCCGCACTATACGAACTTCAACTTCGTGATCATGCACCTGAATTTAGGTTGGTTCGCTGCTTACTATGTCTGTGCTAAGGGATATAAGTTTCCTGTCAGCGATCTCAAAAAGATGTTAGTCATCACCAACTTCTACAACGTCGGTATAACTGTATTCAGCTTAGTGATGCGTCTACTGGGTTTTGCAGAGACCAATTATGGTTATATGATTGAGCCGCCTGATCATCTCATGTTTGTACGCAATACTGTCGGCAGTGTCGGTTACACTCTAGTAGTTTGGGCTTGCTACAATCTAGCGATCTTCTGCACATGGTTGATCGGCAAACATGTCTTAGTCGCTATGGCTAATGCTCGTGAGAAAGTACGTATTAAACGACTATCAGCTTAAAGTTCAGTGAAAATAAAACAGTTCTTTCGCAGTTTAACTAAATATGACTGGTTGGCTTTGTTTTGCTTTCTGGTCACTTTCCCACTGATGGAGTTGTTGAATCGACCCATCGGTACAGTGCGTAGTTTTTTCATACCCTTAGATAGTCAGATCCCGGTGGTAGAACCCTTGATCTTCGTCTACCATCTTTGGTCTCCGACTATCTTTTTATGTGGAATTTTATTCTTGTATAGACAACGAGAGCTGGGTCGCAGATATTTCTTTTCACTGGCCTTAGCACAGTTGCAGGCGAATATATTTTTCATATTCTGTCAGACACAAGTGCCGCGTCTACCGCTAGAAGATTTGAGTTCCTCACTGGCTGGTCGCCTTATAGAGTACACTTACAGGATAGATAATCATTATTGTGGTTTCCCTTCCATCCATGTCAGTCTCTGCACAATTTTGATCGTCTTTATTTGGCAGGCACCGGTTAAGATCATCACTAAGTGGGTGATCACGCTGTGGATGATTCTGATCGCAGCTACTACTGTATTAGTCAAGCAGCATGTCATATTGGATATACCTGGTGGTGTGGCAAATGGACTTTTAGCCTATGGTCTTATCCTCTTAGTTCAGCGTCTTTATTGCCTCATGATCGTCGATAGACGTCCTAATCTCTCCTGACAAAGAATTGAAAACGGAGCAGAAACAGGAGAAGACAAGCTTTTGATTGTATCAATTTTTAACTTTCGGTTAGAATAGCATTATCGATGGAGAAGATGAGATGATTGCACATCAGTTTGAAGATATGATCAACAAACGCAGTAGTGGCGTTTTGTTGCATATTACCTCGTTGCCCTCTACTTACGGTATTGGTAGTCTAGGTGAAGCCGCTTATCGCTTCGTAGATTTCCTTGTGGAAGCGAAACAGCAATACTGGCAGATTTTACCTCTGGGAACTACTGGTTTTGCTAATTCCCCTTATAATAATTTTTCAGTCTACGCTGGAAATCTTTACTTGATTGATTTAGATCTTTTGGTGGAAGACGGCCTGTTAGAGCCTGGTGCCCCCTACCACGCTGATTATGGTACAGACCCTAGTTGTGTAGAGTACAGTGCTATCTATAGTCACCGAGCACTCATGTTCAAGTGGGCTTATGGCGCTTATGTATACAAGCGTCTACCGGAGTGGCAAGCAGCTGTCGATCAATTCTGTAAAGAAAATGAATGGATTGAAGACTATGCGATCTTCATGGCGATCAAACATAGTCAAAAAGGTTTGCCGTGGTGGGATTGGCCAGAAAATCTACGCAGCAGAAAAGCCAGTGGTGTCGAAGAATTCTGTAAAAACAATAAAGATGCCATAGATTACCAGATTTTCCTGCAATATATCTTTTTCAAACAATGGTTCAAGCTCAAGGATTACGCTCAAGAGCGTGGAGTCAAAATCATCGGCGATATGCCCTTCTATGTGGCGGAAGACAGTGTAGAATTGTGGTCGCAACCAGAACTGTTTGAGACCATGGAGACCGAGCAGAGAATTTGTCCTAGCTTTGTAGCTGGTACACCGCCCGATTATTTCACTGATCGCGGTCAATTGTGGGGCAATCCACTCTATAATTGGGATTACATGGCTAAAGATGATTATGAGTGGTGGTACAAACGTCTTAAGTTTCAACTAAAACTTTATGACTATGTACGCCTAGATCATTTTCGTGCCTTCGATGCTTACTGGGCCATACCTTACGGAGCCGCTTCTGCCAATGAAGGTGAATGGCGCCAAGGACCTAAAGATAAGCTTTTCAAACGTCTTTTGGCTGAACACCGCAGTCTACCTCTGATCGCTGAAGATCTGAGCGCTGTGACCGACGACGTCACAGAGTTGCGTCAACGTCTAGGTTTAAGTGGGATGGCAGTTTTGCAATATGCTTTCAATCCCAATATGACTAGTCCTTACCTACCTCACAATATCGAAGCCGACAACGTCTGTTATGTGGGTACACATGACAATGATACAGTCTTAGGTTGGTGTCATCGCACAATGCCTATAGACCTTGAGCTAGCCAGACTTTACCTGGGGCTCAATGATCGCGAAGGATACAATTGGGGTATGATGCGTGGAGCTATGATCAGCGGTGCTAATACCACCATACTCACTATGCAGGATCTACTCAATCTAGATTCGAGTTCACGTATGAATACTCCTGGCACCATCGGAGCCAATTGGCAGTGGAGAATGCGTGAAGGAGATCTGACACCACAATTGATCGATAAGCTCAAGACACTTACTCTTGTCAGCGGAAGATTGCCGCAAGGAGGATAGTATAGACACTCAACTGAATTCAGCGCTCAGACATCGTCGAAAAGTGTTTCGTCGTCGTGGTATGAGCGTAGCCATCATATCAGGTATGAGCTACGGCCTGTATACCGCTTTCATCTCGCTGGGAATGGATAGTGCTATCTGGCGAGGTTTTAATACAGAGCAGGGTGTTTTAAGTTCTTATGCAATCTTGATCCTACTGGGTATTTTGGCAGGAGCTCTCAATGATTTATTCAGTGCTCTCTGGTCCATCGTCAATCTCTTAATCAAGGGTAAATTCAAAGATCTATGGCCTACCATATGTTCCAAACCCGGCCGTATAATGCTCGGCGTATCTCTGATCGGTGGCCCCATAGCTGGAGCAGCTTATATCATCGCCGTTCAGCAGGCCGGTTCCATCGCCATACCTTTGTCAGCTCTCTGTCCTGCCATAGGTGCAATTTTGGGACGCGTGATCTATAAACAGACGTTGAAGCCGCACATGATGGTCGGTATCTTTATCTGTGTGACCGCCAGCATCTTGATCAATATGACTGGTGGTCTCAGTGTGCCGGAGGGAGCGTCACTCACTCTAGCAACTGTTCTTGCCTTGATCGCAGCCTTCGGCTGGGGACTAGAAGGTTGTGTCGGTGGCTGGGCAGCCTGCATGATCGATTATGAGATCAGTATCACTATCCGACAATTGACTTCAGGTTTAACTAATCTTTTGATCGTTCTACCTGTCTTCAGTCTTTTAGATCGCGACAATAATATGCCAACACGGGGACTAGGTACATTCGCCTATCTCTTGCGAGCTGTCTTCAGCTCACCTGCAAACTATATATTCTTTGTGATCAGTGGTTTCTTCGCTCTCTATGCCTTCAGCCTTTGGTACAAGGGGAATAGCATGTGCGGAGCGGCTCTGGGCATGGCCTGCAATGGCACCTATGCCTTTTGGGGACCGATATTTTGTTGGTTGATTTTAGGGATATTCGGTGGACGCGATGGTTGGTCGTTACATCCCATATCATGGTTGCTCGCCGTCTTGATGTTCGGCGGCATTATGCTGATAGCATTATCTCCATCTGAGCTCAGAGCACAGGAGGGAAAAGATGCGTAAAGATACACTGTATTATGCTGTTCTGAGTTATTGCTGCGACAAGGGCACACCAGTATCGGCTGTGGATTTGCATCAAGATCTCCCGTTCAGAGGTAGACGAGATTTCACTGAGAAAAATCTTGAACAGATCTTGATGACAGCTGCTAATAATGGCATTTTGACTGAAAGCTGTGCTGAACTCTGCGCAGATAAATTGGTAGTCAAGTATATGGCAGATGACGAGCAGAAAAAGGTGATCGAACAGTACCTAGCTGACTGATAGCATTCATCAAGGAATTACATCAAACAAAAAAGCTGCCCGCAGGCAGCTTTTCGTCTATGTTTTCAGATTATCAGTCTTTATTGAAAGTACGGATGTCTTCTTGTAGACGTTCTACTAGTTGATCCATACTCATACTACCTAGATCGCCATGCTTGCGGTGGCGGACGGCGAAGGTCTTGCTCTCAGCTTCCTTGTCGCCGATTATGAGCATGTAGGGGACCTTTTCTAATTGAGCTTCACGGATCTTTTTGCCGATCTTCTCATCGCGGATATCCACGCTGACTCTGAGACCGCGATTACGCAACTCTTGAGCGAATTCTTCTACCACTTCGTTGTGCTTTTTCGAGATCGAGAGCAGACGGGCATGTTCCGGAGTCAACCACATCGGTAGAGCACCAGCATATTTTTCGATCAATAGTGCCAATGTACGTTCATAGCAACCACAAGATGTGCGGTGAATAATGGTTGGGTGACGGCGAGTTCCGTCAGCATCGGTGTAATACATACCAAAGCGTTCAGCTAATTGGAAATCCAACTGTATGGTGATCAGAGTATCTACTTTACCGAAGACATTCTTGATCTCGATGTCGAGCTTAGGCCCGTAGAAGGCAGCATCTCCGACGCCGATGGTGTAATCGATATTGTTGTCCTCGAGTATAGCTTTCATGGCTTCTTGTGAACTTTCCCAAGAAGCTGGATCACCGATAAATTTCTCCTTGTTGTCTGGATCCCAGGTTGAGAATTGATAGCTGACATCATCAGCTAAACCGAGAGCGTCGAGCATAAAACGAGCGAGATCGAGTGCACCTTCGAATTCACGGCGGATCTGATCAGGTCTGACGAAGAGGTGTCCCTCAGAGATAGTGAACTGGCGAAGACGGATCAAGCCGTGCATCTCACCTGATGACTCATTGCGGAAGAGGGTCGAGGTCTCGCTCATTCGAATAGGCAAATCACGGTAGCTACGAGTTTTGCTCATATAGATTTGGTATTGGAAGGGGCAGGTCATAGGGCGTAGAGCCAGACAGGTGCTCTCCTTCTCTTCGGGATCACCGATGATGAACATATTGTCACGATAATGATCCCAGTGGCCAGAGATCTTGTAGAGGTCAGATTTAGCCATCAAAGGAGTCATGGTCTGTACATAGCCTCGGCGTTCTTCTTCGTCCTCGACTCGGCGTTGGAAAGCCTTCATCACAGCTGTTCCCTTAGGTGTCAACAGCGGTAATCCTTGACCGACGTATTCAGAGGTGATGAAGAAGCCCAGTTCACGTCCGAGCTTGTTGTGGTCACGACGTCTGGCCTCTTCTAATTGCTCAAGATAAGATTTTAGTTCTTTCTTATCGGGGAAGCTGATACCGTAAATGCGTTGGAGCATCTTGTTCTTCTCGCTGCCACGCCAGTAAGCACCAGAGATCTGAAGCAATTTAAAGGCTTTGATCTGACCGGTACTGAGCAGGTGGGGGCCAGCGCACAGATCGACAAAATCACCTTGCCTGTAGAAGGAGATGGTAGCATCAGACGGTAGATCTTCAATCAGCTCTACCTTGTACTTGCCACCATGTTCACGTGCCCAAGCTAAAGCCTCAGCACGATCCAGAGTGTAGTATTCGAGACGCTTATTTTCTTTGACTATCTTTTTCATCTCAGCTTCAATAGCTACGAGATCATCGGCGTCGAAATTACGTTCGAAATCGATGTCGTAGTAGAAACCTTCATCGATGGCAGGTCCGATGGCCAGCTCAGCGCTGGGATATAGATTTTTGATGGCTTCAGCCATGACGTGAGAGGTGGTATGCCAAAATGTCTTCTTACCGTTAATATCGTCAAATTTGAGGAATTCAACGGTGTCGCCTTCATGTAAGGTGGTTCGTAACTCGCTGACTGTACCATTGATTTTAACTGAACAAATTTGCGAAACTAGACGAGGGCTGATGAGCTCAGCTGCACGATAAGCTGGAGCGTCTGCCTCAATAGACAAATCGCTGCCATCAGGTAATTTGATTAACATACTTAACCTCCAAAGTGTGATTAACTCATTTTATCACGAAAAATTAAAATGTTTTTGAGCGTTCAGTGTTGCATATAGCGAGGATAAGGCATACGAAACGGAGAATTTATGGGTGAGCAATTGCATGTGACTGATCTATCTACTGACTATCTTAAAAGAGGATTGAACTCGTCAGAGGTACAAGCACGTCATAAACAAGGTCTGGTCAATCATGATGTAAAAGAAGAGCACAAATCTTTTATGGCGATTGTGCGAGATCATCTATTCACTAGTTTTAACGCCTTGAATGCAGTGTTAGCAGTACTGGTGTTGTTAGCAGCTTGGAATGAACCAAAATATTTCAAGAATATGCTCTTCATTCTCGCAGCTCTGATCAATACTGGTATCGGTATTATTCAGGAGCACCGTTCGCGTCAAGCTGTCGCTAAGTTGAAGTTGATCACCGCACCGCAAGTTCGAGTTTTACGTGACGGCAGAGAGCAGACTGTGAATAACAGTGAAATAGTGGTCGATGACCTCTTATCAGTGAATGTGGGCAATCAGCTAGTCGTAGATGGAGTAGTGCTGGAGGCCGACAATTTTGCAGTCGATGAATCGATGCTGACAGGTGAAGCCGATGAAGTGATCAAACAGCCTGGAGACCATCTGTTTTCAGGTAGTTTCGTAGTCAGTGGCAGAGCACAGGTACGCGTAACAGCAGTCGGTGAAGAGACCTATTCTGCTAAGTTGCTCAAGGATGCTAAGAAGATCAAGGGTAACCAATCTGAGATCATTCGTTCACTCTCTCGGGTGATGAAATATTTAGGGCTGGTATTTGTCGTCGTCGGCAGCGGATTGATCATATCGAAGATGTGGTTGACGCCGATCACAGATTGGCGAGCCAGTCTGATCTCCATCGTCGCAGCACTCGTAGGTATGATTCCCCAAGGTCTGATCCTTTTGACGTCTGTGGCTCTAGTTGTCAGCGTCTATCGATTGGCGAAACAACATACTCTCGCTCACGACAAGAGTTCTATCGAGACTTTAGCACGTGTAGATATGCTCTGTTTTGATAAAACGGGTACATTGACTACGGGAGATATGTCTGTCACTGAGATCGTCTACGCCGATCTAGAACGAGCAGAGGAGATCAATAAGATTATTCGAGCAGCTTTTTTAGCACAAGCTGACCACAATGCCACCTCAAGAGCAGTGCTTGCCTATTTAGCTGACTCAGAAAATCCTTTGGAGGTGACTTCTACTCTCGCCTTTAGCTCAAAACGCAAATATTCTCAAGCAGTGATCGCAGGTAAAAGCTATTTCTTTGGAGCTGCCGAGATACTCTTCCCCCAGGGAAATGATTTCTATGATGGTTCAGCAGAACAAAGGGGTCTACGCGTACTAGCTGTCGGATGTCAAAAGGGAGACAGCACAGAGATACATTCAGATTTACAACCGCTCGCAGCTATTTTGATTGAGGATTGTCTGCAGAATGGTATCGGTGAGATGCTCAATTTTTTCCGACAGCAAGATGTGCAGTTTAAGCTTATATCGGGCGATAATCCCGTGACAGTGCAAGCTATAGCTAAGCAGGCAGGTTTGCAGAATGTGGATAATTGTCTGGATTTGAGCAAAGTAGGTGAAGATACTAGCCATGAACAGTGGTGTGAGTTAGTAGAGGATTATGATGTCTTCGGCAGAGTTACGCCTTTTCAGAAAAAACAATTGGTCAAAGCTCTGCGGGCTAATGGACATGTAGTAGCGATGACTGGCGACGGAGTCAACGATGTACCTGCCCTCAAACAAGCTGATTGCGGTGTCGCTATGGCCACTGGTACTGATGCTGCGAAGACTACAGCACAATTGGTATTGGCAGACAATAATATGCAGGGACTTATCTATGCTGTACAGGAAGGTCGCCGTGTGATCAACAATATCGAGCGTGTGGCCATCCTTTTTCTCACCAAAACAGTTTATGCTGTGTTGTTATCGATATGTTTTATATTTATCCAGGATCGTTTTCCGATTTTCCCGATTCAATTCACTCTGATCAGTTCTTTGGCGATAGGTACACCAGCCTACTTTCTCGCTCTGCGTCCTAACCAAGAGCGGGTCAGTGGACATTTTTTACGTAAAGTAGCTAATACTGCCATCCCTGCTGGGCTGACTGTGACGATCTTAGTTTTGATCATACAATTTGGCGGTTCTATATTGAGGGTGAGCATCGAGGAAAAAGCTACCGTGATCGTTCACTTGATATTAGCTTGTAGCTTGATCGTGTTGAGCAGGGTATGTGCGCCGTGGGACAAGGTAAGTGTGCCAGTGTATAGTTTTTCCTGCGTCGGTTCGCTGGCAGCAGTGCTTTTATTCCGTAAATTCTTTATGTTCACTGCTCTGGACAAAGAATCCTTTATCTTGTTGCTCGTGATGTTGCCGATCTGCTTTGTGCTGCTACACAGCTTTGAGTGGCTGTATCGTCGAGTAACCTATTCCTGTGCCAATTCGCAGAGATAAGCTTTGACCGCCAGATCTTTATAGACTTGGAGTGATTGAAGCTCAGAGAGTGCAGCGCTGCGTTGATTTGCGTTCTCATAGATGGCGAACAGAGTTGATCCTGAGCCAGTCATATCAGCGTAGAGGCAAGGAGTTCGCCAAAGACCAGCGATTAATTCTCCTAGTGTAGGTTGTTGGTGTAATACCACTGGCACGAAGTCGTTGACCAATTCTCCCAATTCATGTTGCTCAGAAAAAGCGTGTGATCTTTTCTTGATACATTCGTCTTGTAACCAAGTCATAGCCTGAGTGAGCTCAGTGAATGTACCTGTTTGTCTGGCTTTGGCGAGATCACGATAGGCCGCGGCGGTATTGATCGAAAATTCTGGTTTCAACAATAGGGTAGGATAGGCAGGTAAAGGTTTATGAGGATGTACAATTTCGCCTATACCTTCACATTTTGCAAAGGTTGTAAGGAAGAGAAAGGTGATATCAGCGCCTAGGGGGCGAGCTATTTGATCGATGACGATGTTCATCTGATCAGCATCGGCAGACATTTCAGCGCATAGAACCCTCAGAGTCGCTGCAGCATCGCTTGAGCCTCCGCCCATACCTGCACCGATGGGAATTTGCTTAGTAAGTTTTATATCTACATTCCAATTCAAAGAAAAGAGAGTGAGAAAACTTTGGGCTGCTCGGACACAGATGTTGTCCGCTATATTTGCTGGCAACAGTGTAGATAGATCATCTGGTGCTACGCACTGTAATTTCACTTCGCCTCGACCTTGTCGCTCGATAGAGATATTTAAGCGATCCGCCAAAGTCAGCTTGTGCATCCAGGAATTGAGATTGTGATAACCATCTGGACGTCTATCTAAAATTTGTAGAGAAAGATTTATTTTGGCTGGGGCCAGCAACTGGTGATCAGACATTACATGAATTCCTGCAAGCTATTGGCAAAACCTTCGCCTTGAACTTCACGCGCTTCGGAGATGGCGACAAAAGCCTTGGGATCGATCTCTTTGACGATCTCTTTGAGACGAGGAATTTGACGATTGCTGAGCACGCAGTAGATGACGGGGCGATCTTCGCCGCTATACATGCCTTTGGCTTTTAATTCAGTAGCGCCTCGGTTGAGCTCGATGAAAATAGCAGTAGCGATAGCCTTGCTTTCATTGGTGACGATAAAGGCCAGACGGCTGCGATCCATACCTTCGAGGGCGAAGTCAGTGAATCTGGCTGAGATCACCATAGATACCAATGAATACATCGCTAATAATACCGAATTAGCCTGTTCGCGGTAGAAGAAGAGTGTAGACAAAACCACTGCGCCGTCGACGAACAAAACCATTTTGCCCACAGATAGACGTTTGAATTTGTGATGGATGGCAACACCTAAAATATCTGATCCGCCTGTTGTATAACCACCGCGCATGACGATGCCGATGCCGAATCCGAAGATAATACCGCCGAATACACAGTAGATCAGGATGTCAGGCGAGCCATTCATAGTGGGCTTGTTGAGGTAGTCGACAAACCAATTCTTCATCAGGGGCTCGGTGACGATCAGCCAAGCTGAATAGAGGAAAGAGCCGATGACGCTGCGCCAGACAAAACGCCAACTGAAGGTGACCCAGCCGACGATGAGAGGTGGGATATTGAGGATGGCTACCAGTGTACCGAAGGATAGAAAAGCTCCTCTGCCGGTCAACTGATAGATGATGGAGGCGACACCAGAGATACCTCCCAGAGTCAGCTGCAGAGGATTGTAAAAGATATGTATGCCGATACTACAGATGAAACAGCCGATAAAGCAGTACATGAAGTTGCGGAGCTCATGTCGCCAATTTATAGTCTGCAACAGATAACTCATCTTCAGACGAGAGAGTTCTCGACTGGAAGAAGTATTGCTGTCGAGTTTCATCTCATCGATCAATTGCTTGCGTAGAGATGAATTGCCGTCCTCAGCTGTATCGAGGTCTTTTTCAGCCTCCTCACCGTCACTGCTAGAGTCATACTTGCTGATCAACTCGATATCTTTTTCCGAAGTTTCAGTCTCGATCTCTAAGTCTTGTTTTTTATCGGAATCGTTCTCCTGTTCTGGAGTGAGCTTATCTTCTTTCACGGCCAACCTCTTCAGATGATTTCGCCGCCACCTAAAACACGTTCACCCTGGTAGAAAACAGCGGCTTGGCCAGGGGTAACAGCACGTTGTGGACTGTGACAGGTGACCCGGAAATTACCGTCATCACAAGGTTCTACTGTCGCAGGGACAACCTTCGCTTGATAGCGACCAGCTACTTTGCATTGTAGAGGAAAAACTGGTTGACTTAAAGTATTGAAACACACATTTTTCACCTGGTAGGCGGTCTGCATAATACCTGCTTCTTCAGATACTTCTACGCGGTTGTTAGCAGCGTCGATACGCTTGACAACCATGCGTTTGCCAAAAGCTACACCCAGATGTTTGCGTTGACCGATTGTGTAGTTGCCGATACCCAGATGCTGACCTAACACCTTACCCTCTTGATCGACAAATTCACCTGGCTTACCGAGAGCGTCGTGCTCTTCGAGCAAGCGGCGATAACCGCGATCAGGAGAGATAAAACAGATATCTTGACTATCGCTCAGAGAAGCAGTGGAAAAGCCGATTTTGGCTGCTATCTCACGTACTTCAGTTTTGTGATAACCACCCAGGGGAAAGACGACGTGGTGCAATTGTTCTTGAGATAAGTGGTACAAGACATAGCTCTGATCTTTTTTTGGATCTACGCCGCGCCATAATTGCAATTCAGGTCCCTCAGCAGTCTCTGCTTCGAGAATACGTACATAGTGACCAGTAGCCACGGCATCAGCTTCTTTATCTGCAGCTTGACGCAGCCAATGGAACTTAAATTTTTGGTTGCAGAGGACACAGGGATTAGGAGTCAATCCTTGTTTGTATGATTCGATGAACGGCAACACTACTTCATTGTAGAAAAGTTGGCGAAAATCCAATACCTTGAAATCGATATCTAGGAATTCAGCTGCACGTTTGGCTCCTTCTATGCGTCGCTGATCGATCTCTTCAGACATTCGATCCGCCCACAACAGCATAAAAGCACCTGTTACTTCATAACCTTGTTCCTTGAGTAGATGAGCTGTCACGGTGCTATCGACACCGCCGCTCAGTCCGACTACAACTCTTTTCTTCTCTTGCTGCATATGACCTCTTAATATTTTTTAGCGTTCTCATTTTCTGTGCAGAGTCAGTAATTGTCAAATTGCTATAGAATATAAAATAGTCAAAAAGAGTTAACTGAGCGGAGTGCAAAATGGACATCAGCAAAATTGCCGAGCTAGCAGGAGTTTCTAAAGCGACAGTTTCACGCTATCTGAACGATGGCTATGTTTCACAAGCCAATCGTCAAAAAATAGCTGAAGTTATCGCTGAAACTGGTTATGTCCCTTCTCGTACCGCCAAAACTCTACGTACCGGTAAGACACAAGTCATAGGTGTCATCATACCCAAGATCAATTCAGCATCAGTTAGCGAAATGGTCTCAGGCATGAGCCAATTTCTCAATAGTCGAGGCTATCAGATGTTGCTCGCAAATGTGGCGAACGACGAAAAGAAAGAGTTGGATTTCCTAGAGCTATTCACACGAGCTGGCAATGTCGATGGTGTGGTTCTGATCGGTACAGTCTTGACTGCACAGCATCGTAAGTTACTGCATGAATTAACTATCCCTGTAGTAGTGTTAAATCAGTCTGCGGCAGGAGTGACTAGCATTTTTCAGCCGGACTATCAAGCGATGTTCAAGTTGGCGAAAAAGGTGCTGAAAAAAGCCCAAAAAGCAGCATACATCGGAGTTCTTTCTGAGGATATATCGGCAGGTAAGATGCGGACAAAGGCTTTTTGTGATGCCTATCAAGAGTGCGGTCTGGGAGGTAATCCACCTACCTATGTCGCCGGTTTCAACGAAGAGTCTGGCTATCGCTTAGCAGGAGAAATACTGGCGGATATACCTAGAGTGGATACCATTATGTGTGCCAGCGATCATATAGCTCTAGGAGTTATCGCTAAACTCGTAGAACAAGGGCTCAAGGTACCAGAGCAGGTTCAAGTTACAGGAGTGGGTAATGCTAAGATATCACCCTATGTCGTGCCACCTCTGACCACCATTCACTATTCATATTTTCAATCAGCAGGCTTAGCTGCCGAACGTCTACTAGAGCTGATCAAAGATAGGCAGCGTGCTGTCGAACATCTAGAGATGGACTACCAGATCATCGAACGTTTATCCACCAGATAACTTATCTACAAATAGCACAATTTTAACTATAAATATTTGGTGATTCAGAGCGGAGATTTATTTATATAATGTGTATGTGGAATCGATACCACATTTCTATTATTTTTATTTTTTAGTCACATACAGGAGGGACGTATGGCCTTAGATTACAAGCAGGCTGCACAAGAAGTGTTGGCAGCCGTCGGTGGCAAAGAGAACATTGTCTCAGCTGCTCACTGTGCGACAAGAATGCGTTTAGTTCTCGCAGATGATAGCAAGGTCGATCAAGCTTTGGTCGATGAGATTTCAGGAGCGAGTGGTAATTTCAAAGCTCAGGGACAGATGCAGATTATCTTCGGAACTGGCACAGTCAATAAAGTTTACGAGGAGTTCGCCAAACTGAGTGGTGTTGAGACAGCTTCTAAAGAAGAGGTGAAAGAAGCTGCCTTAGCCAATGGTCCGAAAAATCCAGTGATAAAAGTGATCAAAGTGTTGGGCGATGTCTTTGTGCCAATTATTCCAGCCATCGTAGCCTCTGGTCTCTTGCTGGGTATTCTCAGTGCAATTAACTTCATGGACAGCAATGGCTTTATTCAAGTTAATACAGATAATGCTTGGTATCAGACACTGAACTTAGTATCTAACACTGCCTTCACTTTCTTGCAGATTTTGATCGGCTTCTCGGCGGCCAAAGCCTTCGGTGCCAACCCCTATCTCGGTGCTGTTGTCGGCATGATCATGATCAACCCTGGCCTGCAGAACGCTTACAGTGTCGCTACTGACGGTGTGGCACAGACTTTTGCAGTCGTTCCTGGTCTCTACAGCATTGACTGGGTGGGCTATCAAGGACATGTCATCCCCATCGTCATAGCTTGTTGGCTATTAGCTGTGATTGAGAAACGTCTGCATAAGATTGTGCCTGCTACCATCGATCTATTTGTAACACCCTTAGTTTCTGTATCGGCTGTTGCTTTCATCGTATTGCTCGGTGTTGGCCCCATCTTCGTCTGGGCTGAAAACGCTATTTTGGGTGCCATCCTCTTCTTACTCACATTGCCCATGGGTATCGGCAGCTTGGTCATGGGTCTTTTCTATGCTCCGACTGTGGTTACTGGTATCCACCAAATGTACACTACCATCGATTTAGGACAGATCGCAGCCTACGGAGCTACCTATTGGTTGCCACTCGCCAGTGCCGCCAATATTGCTCAGGGTGCAGCTGCTCTGGCCGTCGCTGTACGCACCAAAAACAGTAAGACCAGATCTCTTGCCTTACCTGCTTCACTGTCAGCTTTCTTAGGCATCACAGAACCAGCCATCTTCGGTGTCAACCTACGCTTCGTACGACCTTTCATCGCTGGCTGTATCGGTGGTGGTGTCGGCGCGATGTTTGCTTCGATTGTCAGTTTGGGAGCGAAGGGAACTGGTGTCACAGGTATCTTCGGCATCTTGCTCTGCTTAGATCAACCCTTGCAGTATATTTTGATGTTCGCCATCTCAGCCGTGGTAGCTTTTGTGATCTCTTACTTGATCTTCAAAGACGAGCAGGGAAGTGGAAAAATCAGCTTGAAGAGAAAAAAGTAGATGGAAAATTTTTGGTGCGAGGGCTATCATCTCAGACCTCCCAGAGGGTGGTTAAATGATCCCAATGGTCTCTGTTATTTTGCTGGCGAATACCATGTATTTCACCAATACAGTCCGGATTGGCCGAAGGCAGATGCAGCTAGGGGATGGGGACATTACAGCAGTGTAGATCTAGTCGATTGGCGTCATCACGGCATGGTCATCAAACCTGGGTTGGCATTTGAAGCAAATGGAGCCTATTCAGGTTCAGCCGTGGTACTGCCCAGTGCAGACAAAGATGTTTTGCATCTCTACTACACCGGCAATGTCAAACACCCTGGCGATTTTGACTACATCTACAATGGCCGTGAAGCTAATCAAGTTCTAATCGAAGTTGATTCCGCTGGTGATATTGCTGAGGCTACTAAGCAATTAATTTTGCAAGAGAAAGATTATCCAGCAACCTTGAGCCAGCATGTGCGTGATCCTAAAGTTTGGCGTGACGACGAGCGTTGGTGGATGTTGCTCGGAGCTAGAGACTTAGAGTCCAGGGGTTTAGCTTTGCTCTATACCTCACAAAACGGCAGAGTTTGGGATTTGCATTGCAAATTAGAGAGTGCCGAGCCTTTCGGTTATATGTGGGAGTGCCCAGATCGCATTGAGATCGCTGGCAAAGAGTTTTTGGTATTCTGCCCTCAAGGGATGGAGCAATATCCTTGGAGCTTTGGGCTCAGAGATCAATCGGGCTACGTTCCTTTAGGAGAGGGAGAAAAACTCAGTGACGCTCCGATAGTCGATCAGTCAGCCTTCACTAAATGGGACTACGGTTTTGAGTTTTATGCTCCCCAGACTTTTACCGATCCAAAGGGACGAATTTTGCTGATAGGTTGGCTGGGCTTGCCGATTGCGCCTTATGAGAGTGCACCGGCACAAGCACCCTGGTGTCATTGTTTGACTGTTCTTCGCGAGATACAGATGAATGCCAGAGGCAAGCTTGTACAGCGTCCTGTAGATGAATTGAAACAGCTGCGTACAGAGCGGATCGCAGCTGATGTCAAAGTTGATGCTTGGTCAGCAGAATCTGCAAGTCACTTAGTCGACTTAGAGATAACTGATTTGACGGGTAATTTTTCTCTGACTCTAGATGCTGGGCTCGAGCTCAGTTATCGAGATCAAACTTTGGAGCTGGCGTTTAGCGATGTAGAATTGGGCTTAGGGCGTACAGTGAGGAGTGTTCATTGCTCGATGCTTTCTCGATTGCGTATTTTGATCGATAATTCTGCTCTAGAAATCTTTGTCGATGATGGAGAGATAGTCTTTAGCAATCGTTGGTTCCCGTTGAGCCAAGAGAAGCTCAAGATTGAGTTTAAGGGTACGAGTTCGGATCCAGCTATCTGGCAGATGAGAAGTATATATTGATAAACAGGGGAGACAAGGTTCTCCCTTTTTATATCTTTCTCTTGATAACTATGTATCAGTTGCTATTCAAAAATGCAGAGTGCAAAATAGAGCATGCTTAGTGAGGTGATGCGGATGATTTTTGCTGGAATTTTAGCAGGTGGCTCGGGTACACGTATGAATATGCAAAATCTGCCCAAGCAGTTTTTGTCACTAGCTGGTCGACCCATTATCATCCGTACTCTCGAGAAATTTCTATCCATCGAGGAATTCACCAAAATATACATTGCGATCAAAGCAGAATGGCAAGATTATTTTACTTCGTTGTTGGCAGAATACGCATTGCAGACTGATGAACGTATAGTGGTGTTAGCAGGTGGCTGTGAACGAGCCGAGAGTCTTGACCTCGTCCTCACTGCGATCGAATCTGAGTACGGCAGAGGACATAGCATTGTGACTCACGACGCTGTGCGCCCTTTAATTTCAGAGCAGATTTTACGCGAACATCTAGACGGATTGAAAGAGCATGCCATGTTGGATACAGTCGTGCCGGCAGTAGATACCATGATCATCTCTTATGATGGTAATTTTCTCCACCACATTCCAGAGCGCCATCACTTGTATCACAGTCAGACTCCGCAAAGTTTTCACATAGATAAGTACCGAGAGATCTACAGGAGTTTGAGCGACGAAGAGAGAGCTGGATTGACGGATGCTTGCAAGGTATTTGTCCTGCGAGATGAGCCAGTATACATGGTCATCGGTGACGCTATGAATATCAAGATAACTACTCAAGCTGATCTAGCTATCGCAGAAGCCTTGCTCCGATCGACAGAAAAGTTCTAAGCTTCAGTTAAATCATGTTGTCGGCGATAGTTGTCGACCCAATCAGCATCTATTTTGGCGTATTGTTTCAGCGCCCATTCCACTGCTCTTCTCACCATCAAAGCGTCGTGGTCATAGTTGAGATCGAGTATCTCTGCTAATAGGTTAGGATCAGTATGTTCGAAATAACCATTTTGATGGAGAATGGCCAGACGTCGCAACCAGATATTGTCTGACTCAGCCCAGCGACGTACTTCCTCTTTCACCTCGGGGTATTTATAAGCTAGATATCCGATCAGATTGAAGCAGGCATCGACAGTATCCCACCAAGGCTGGTGCAGTGCGACACGCTTGACTGTTTCGAGATCAGTAACCTTGAGTTCATCTTTAACCTGGTTGAGATACTCAATAGTTATATATTGAAATTCACGAAAATTTTGGTCGAGGCAAGCATCGATGAAGACAGTGTCGAGACCTTGTTCAGCCACTTCTTTCTTTGCATCATCCCAAAGATCGGCAGTTATCTGCTTGCGTTCTTGAGCACGTATGCCGATGAAGCGAAAACGATTGTTGAGATAAGCACTCATCTGTTCGGCACGTTCTTGATCGCTGCGGATTAATAATTCTGAACAAATATGTTTAAAATTCATGTGGCTTACCTCCTTCTTACATCATACTTTATTTGGAAGCTATGTGGCAGTCGTGTTGTGGTTGTTTTAGAGTCTTCAAAGCGTGTTTAAGCAGCTTGAGGGTGGCTGGCAATACTTCCTCGATCGCTTTTGGACTACCCGGCAAGTTGACGATCAAAGTTTCTTTTTTGATGCCGCATATAGCTCTGGACAACATCGCACTCTCAGTGTGTTTGAGACCCTCTAAACGCATGAATTCAGCGATGCCAGGAGCTAGCCGGTCGCAGAAATCTTTTGTGACTTCAGGTGTGTTGTCACGAGGACCACAGCCAGTGCCGCCAGTTGTCAAAACTAAATCCATGCCCTCTGAGACAGCTGCTTCGAAGAATTTATTTATCTCAATCGGTTCATCGGCTACTAGAGCTTGCTTTTCGATCTGCCAGAGTGAGGCTTGTTCTCTGAGAATTTCTTGAATTGCAGGTCCAGATTTGTCTATGCGTTCACCGCGACTACCCTTGTCACTGATAGTCAATATACCTACACGATAAGCACAATCAGAGCTTTGTTGTAGCTCGTGGTGTCGATGTGCAGATTCAGTGGCCTTACTAGAATCTCCGCAACAGCAGCAACTATCTCCACTGTTCATATGTAAGTCTTCACTTATATCAGAGAAATCTGCCTGTAATTCTCTCAGCGGTAGAGTCGGCCAACAGTGATAGTTCGGTGATCTCAGACCGCCGATAGCTAGAGCGCTGATCTCAGCTGCGGTGGGTAACATGTCAGCAAAAATACGCGGCAAGAATATGTCGAGCGAGGTGGCAGGAGCATGCATAGATGCTCCGGGAATTCCCAAGAGGACAGTGTTGTTGATACCTTCGGCGATGGTCAGCATATTGCCAGGTTGCATAGGTACGCCTTGAGTGATCAAGGTGGTCGCCATACGCTTGATCGCCGTGGGTGTCAGATCGTCGGGATCTACCGACATACCGCCAGTCAACAGTAGTAGGTCGCAGATTTTACTCAATTCCTCGATGTTTTTACATAGTTTTTTTAGATCGTCAGGACATTTGCGTACTTCGCAGATGATAGATGGGAACGCTTTGAGTTTGCGGCGCAAGATGGGCTCGAAGGCGTCCTTTATTCTTCCTTCGTACACCTCGTTACCTGTGATCATGATGCCTACTCGCAGTGTGCGATAAGGAATGACCTGCAGTAGGGGTTGTTGTTCCTTGACTAATTGACAAGCCGCGTCCACATTGCTGAAATGAGTCGCTAGAGGTACGATTCTCAGTGCTGCTACCACATCGTTGCGGTGTACAGGCAAGAGATTCATCGAGGTGGGCATCGTCCAATCAGGTAATTGATTGAGTTCGTAGAGAGCCGAGAGGTTGAGCGAGAGTATACCGTCATGGCGAGCATGCAAGGATATCTTGCCCTCAGAAATATCGCCAGCATACAGACTTTGAGCAGAGGCTTCGCAGAGGAGAATCTGTTCAGCTAACTGTTTGGCAGCATCTTCTTCATGTATCAGCTCTCTATCGCAATCTTCCCATACATAGAGATGGTTTTTGCCCATATCACGCAGAGTCTCCAGGTCTTCAGCTTGAACTACATGATTGCGTTTGAAGCGTACTCCCTTAAAACCATCGACCATAATGGCGGTCAGGTCATGGACTAGTCGTTGTCCTACAGCTTGTTCAATGGGTATTTTTTTCATGCTTATCTCCATATGGTTCATAGCACCACAAAACATCTTTTGCTTGAATTTGTAGTGGGATGATCTCACCTAAAGTAAATTTGGGTTCATTTAAGTCTAGCTCCATCGTCAGCAACTCATTCTTGGTCATACCAGCTACTCTAAGTTGATAGATAGTGCTGTGAGGAGTTTTGATTATCTGTTCGACTTCAGCCTGTAGCAGGGCTGAATTTTTTGATGTCGGTCTAAGAGAGCGGTTGCGTAGAGCCAGGCTCTGCGCTCGCTCTGGTACCTGCCATTCAGTAGGTATTTTCAGCTGCCAATCACTGGCCAATACATCGTCACCAAGGCGTTTTAAATCAGAAAAATTGCGACAACCTGTCAGTTTGCAAGCAGCATAGGTAGAGGGCTGGGTCAGTAACTTGTGAGTAGTGATCTGTGGTTCTGTGCGTCCCTCATCGATAATACAAACTTCATCGGTCAACAATTGAACTTCGGAGATGTCGTGGGTGACCAGTATGGTACTGCCTGTGTACTGTTCTAGCAATTTACAGAGTTCAGTTTGTAGTTGCCATTTAAGTAGATTATCCAGTGCTGAGAATGGCTCGTCCAGCAATAAAACAGCAGGTTCATTGATCAAAATACGTGCTAGAGCCGTACGTTGCTGTTGTCCATTCGACAATTGGTTGGGCTTGTGATGCTGTTGATTTTCTAGATGTAAAAGTTTCAGCCATTTATCTACGCGTGCGAGTTTTTCCTCCTTAGTCAGATCTTTATTCGCGATGAGTCCAGATAAAATATTTTGTGTGACTGTTTTGGTGGGGAATAGAGAATAATGAGGAAATAGGTAGCCGATATGTCGTTCTTGAGGGACTAGATCTATACCCTGTTCGCTGTCGAATAATGTTTTCCCATTTAATCGTATGTAACCGCTGTCAGGCTTATCGATGCCGGCGATGCAACGTAAGGTTAAGCTCTTGCCTTCGCCAGATCCGCCGAGTAGTCCTAATACTTTTTGGGGTGGCAGCTTAAAATTACTGATTAGCGAGAAATTCTTAAATGATTTTTTTATATTGACTTCTAACATACTATAAGACTTTTTTGTCAGTTTGTTGGAGGCGATTGAGTGAAAAGAGCACGATACAGGAGATCAAGATATTGATGGCCACCCAAGTGTAGGCACCGCGATCATCGCCAATACGCCAAAGTTGATATACGGTGGTAGAGATGGTGGCAGTCTTCCCCGGTGTGTAACCAGAGACCATACCGGTGGCTCCGTATTCACCTAGAGCACGTGCGAAAGCAAGCACACAGCCTGCGAGGATTCCAGATTTACATGTGGGTAGCTGAATGGTCCAAAATATCCTTGAGTTGGAGAGGCCTAGAGTTTGTGCTGCGTATTTCAATTGAGGATCAAAACTCTCAAAAGCTCCACGTGCAGTGCGGTACAACAGAGGCAGAGTGACTATGACTGTAGCGAATACTGAGGCAGAAGGTGTCATGATGATCTGCCAGTCAAAGTATTTTAAGAAAAATTTTCCTAGGGCCTGCTGAGGCCCTAGGAGTTTTAGTAAAAAGAAACCGATAACTGTCGGAGGCAAGACAAGCGGCAAAGTAAAGATGATGTCGCATAGTGATTTTGCCCAAGCAGAAAAATTTGTAGCATAGTAGGCGACTGTTATGCCGATGGCAAAAGTTATCACCGCCGACAGCAGAGCAATTCGTAATGAGTTAAATAATGGAAACCAATCCATTATTTGAGTACCTTAAATCCCACTTCTTCAAAGAATTTCACAGATTCTTGATCACTGAACACAAAATCCAAAAAATCTTTAGCGACTTTTGCATTGGCGCTGTTCTTGAGGACGGCTGCAGGATAGATCACAGGGGTCTTGATCATATCGCTAGTAGCAGTATTGACAATCTCCAATTTAGCACTGTTAGCATCTGTAGCATATACGACACCACAATCGACTGCTCCTTCAGCTACCCAGGTGGTCACTTCTTTGACATTGCTACCCCAAGAGACCTTATCTTGAATCTGATCCCAGATACCCAGATTTTTATAGAGTTCTTCTGAGTATTTTCCTACGGGTACATCGCTGTTGCCGAGAGCAATTTTTTTGACTTCGTCCTTAGTGATATCCGTGAATTCTTTTACGTTTGCTGGATTGTTGGCTGGTACAGCTAAGACAACTTTATTTTCCAGTACGTCACGGCGAGTAGAGGAATCGATGAAATCTAATTGGTCTTCATTTTTTTCCGAGGCGATATCCAGTGCATTCATCTGTTTTTGTGCAGCGGAGACGAAGATATCGCAGGGAGCACCGAGCTCTATTTGAGTTTTGAGCGTGCCTGAGGAGTCGAAGGTCAAGGCGATATCGACTTCAGGATGCTTCTGAGTATAGAGTTTTTTGGCGTTTTCCATCGCTTCAGTCAAACTGGCAGCAGCAAAAACGTTGATGGTAGTTTTTCCTTCTATATCTGTAGCACTCTTAGCAGTAGTAGCTTGAGTTGTACTGGTGACGGTTGTAGTAGACTTTTCAGCAGATTTACTACAGCTGACTAGTGACAATATCAAAACACAGCTCAACATAACAACTATAAGATGTTTGATTTTTTGCACGAGTACCTCCAAAATTTGAATGCGACTAAGTGAGAAAATTCATATTGCACTATATAAGTATATTATAATTATGAAAAATTTTTATTGAACAGGAGTTTCTATGCAAAGAAATTTGCGTGAAATATTTGTTGACGACACACCGTACGAAGAGCTTAAATCCATCTACAGACGTGGCCAAAAAGTCTTCTTCATCGGTATCGGTGGTATCAGTATGCGTGGCCTAGCTGAGCTGGCTGAGAGTCATGGGCTTTTAGTAGCTGGTTCGGACATGCAAGGTTTTGCTAAGCAGACTGATCTCGAGAAGCGAGGTATCGAAGTTTTCATCGGCCAAAAAGCTGATAATATACGACAATTCAAGCCGGACTTAGTGGTGTATACTCTGGCGATCAGCGAGGATAATCCCGAATTAATCTTTGCACGTGAACAGGGTATTCCTGTGATCGAACGAGCTCAGTTTTTGGGCTTGATCAATCGTCTGCATCAATGTGTGATCAACATCGCTGGTACTAACGGAAAGTCTACGACTACTACTTTATGTGGTCTGATGTTCACGGCTTCTGATTTTGATCCGACCATCCATGTCGGTGCTGAAATCAAGGAGTTTGGCTCCACCGTACATATCGGTTCTCAGCGCATGATGGTCTCAGAGGCCTGTGAATTTGGCGGATCATTTTTGCATTTCTCTTCCACTACAGCTGTGGTGCTAAATTTAGATCATGATCACGTAGATTACTATCCGACCTTAGAAGATGTGATCCATGCCTTTGCACAATTCATCGCTAACCTCAAGCCAGGTTCGACATTTATATATCCTTTGTTCGATCTCAATATCCCTAGATTATTAGATCATGTTGAGATACTGAAACCTGGATTACTGGGGACATTACGTATTATGACTTTTGATCACGCAGATGAGATTAGTGATGCGGATCTCTACAGCAAAAATTTGCGTTTTATCGACGGTTATCCTGAGTTTGAGATGGTCTTCCAAGGTGTGGAATTAGGTACTTTTAATCTCAAGATGCCAGGTCTCTACAATGTCGACAATGCCTTAGCTGCCACTTTAGCGGCTATGGCTAATGGCTGTGATCCGGAGGTCTGCAAACAGGTGATGCGTACATATACTGGCCCAGGTGGACGCTTCACCGAGATGGGTACCATCAATGGTGCACGTATTGTCGGAGATTATGCCCATCACCCTGAATCCGTTCGACTAGCCAGCGAAGCGGCTGAGCAATTCAAAGCAGATCGTCTATTTTTAATTTTAGAACCCATCATCACCAGCCGTGCCGAGTTGCTCTGTGATGGCTTTGTCGATGCTCTGGTCAAGTACCCTCATGTGCTCGTAGCTGAAGTCTACGACAACCGCGAGATGACGCATGCCTTCAGCACACGCACCATAGCTGATAAGATCAACGAGCGTGGTGGTGATGCCACCTTCTTAGGCGACTATCAGAGTATTCTTGATTACTTGAAACGAGAGTTAAAACCAGGGGATATGTGTTTGGCGATGGGAACTTTGACCTTACACGAGGCACTGGAAAAAATTTTGGACTAAAAAACGACCGTAGTCGTTTTCTAGTCCATTGAATTGATTAGGTATTCTATTTCTGCTCTGTGGTCTTGCGACGAGCAGTAGTTTTAGTGGTCTTAGCAGTCTTGGTGGTCTTAGTGACAGAACGTTTGCGTGGTTTGACCTTGATCAGCTTATCCGCCTGTTCCGCTCCTACTACTTCGACCAGCCATTTGTGTGCTTTGGCCTTGGTGAGTTGGCGGAGATTTACTCCTTGATGGATGGAGTGATAGCCACCCTGACCCAACAAGACGTAGGAAGACTCAGCTGTCTCGAATAAAATCTCTTCATAACCAGCAGGATCACCGAAATGACCGCTATACTTGTGACCGAGTAATTTCAACTCCTTACCCAACAGTTGATCAGACATAGTTACCTCCTCTATGTGAATTTTTATGTTTATTTGCTAAGTTAGTATTATTATATCAAACAAAAATCATGCTTAAGAAAGAAGAGATTTATGGAGACTGCCAAGAAACTTGAGCTTTTACGTGAAAAGATGCGTCAAAGCGGCGTGGATTGTTACTATGTAAATACTGCCGATTATCATCAATCTGAATATGTACCCGATGCTTTTCGTACCCGTGCATGGCTGACTGGTTTCAGCGGGTCTCAAGGCTCTGCTCTAGTCACACAGAATGCAGCTCTCTTGTGGGCGGACGGACGTTATTTCATTCAAGCGGCAAAACAGATCGCTGGCAGTGAATTTGTCCTGATGAAAATGGCTGTGGAAGGTGTGCCGACAATCGAAGAATGGCTGGTAGAAAATTTGGCCGAAGGTAGCTGTTTCGGCTTCAACGGTGATGTAGTTTCTGAACAGTCATATCGCAGCTTTTCTGAGTTACTGAGCAACAAGAATGTCTCTATTCGTACAGACCTTAGCTTGGTGGAGGATATCTGGGAAGACAGACCTGAGCTACCACATTCTCCGCTCTTCATACATGGAGTCGAGTACACTGGTCTAGATGCTCGCGAGAAAATAGCAAAAGTGCGTGAATATTTGGCTGAGAAGTGTGTAGATGCCGCCTTCTATGCTCGTCTTGACGATGTCTGTTGGCTGACTAATTTACGCAGCGACGATATACCTAGCAATCCCGTCAGCTTGTCCTTCCTCTTGGTGACTACAGAGACGACGAAGATATTTCTTGATCGCCGCAAATTGACTGATGATATCCTCAATTATCTGGCGGCAGTCGACATCGAAGCTCTGCCCTATGAAGCAGTATACGATTATATCTTTGGTATCGATGAACTCGGTGTCAGTTCGTTGGTGGTCGACCCCTTGATACTCAGCCGCAATCTCTACAGCGCCATCCCTGCCAGTGTGAAAATTACTCATGAGATGGATTTCCCCCGTCTTTACAAAGCTTGTCTCAATGAGACAGAGCAGCGTTGCCTGAAAGAAGTTTATGTAGACGATGCTGTAGCGCTCACCAAATTCATCTACTGGGTCAAACAAAATGTCGCTTCGGGTGAATTAGATGAGCTGAATACTGAAGCAAAGCTCCATTCTCTGCGTGCCGAGAGTAAGTACTTCATCGAAGACAGTTTTGCCACAATCTCTGCCTACGGTCCCAATGGTGCTATGATGCATTACTCAGCTAATCCTGAGAGTTTTAGTCGTTTAGAACCGCGAGGTTTTTACTTGATCGACAGCGGTGGACAATACCATAAAGGCACGACTGACATTACTAGAACTATCAGTCTGGGTGGTTTGACAGAACAGGAACGCCTAGATTACACCCTAACTCTCAAGGGTCATATTGCACTCGCTAGAGCTAAATTCCTCAAAGGCATCACGGGTGATTACTTGGATATGCTAGCTCGTCAGCCCTTATGGCAGCATCACAGCGACTACAAATGTGGTACGGGTCACGCTGTAGGCTATCTCTTAGGTGTGCACGAAGGTCCGCAACGTATCAGTCGTCATCCGAGCACCATCGCACTAAAGCCGGGTATGTTGGTGACTAATGAACCTGGTGTCTACCGTGAAGGCGAATACGGTATACGTTTGGAGAACAACCTGATCGTCTACGAGGATCGCAAGGTGGGCGACGATACCTTTTACGCTTTCGAGACAATCTCTTTCATCCCTTTCGACCGCGAAGCTATAGTTGTGGAGGAATTGACTAGAGAAGAATTGGCTTGGTTGAATGATTATCAACAACAAGTGTACGAGACAGTAGCAAAACATTTGACTGCGGAAGAGGCCGAATGGTTGGCAGCTGAGACCGCACGCTTGGGAGATTAGGATGGATATATTTGAAAAATGTTATAACTATACCCGTGTAGCTCAAGCTAAGGAATTAGGTATTTATCCCTATTTTCACTCATTGAGCTGTGGACAAGATACTGAGGTGGTAATGGGTGGACATCACACCTATATGCTGGGTTCTAATAATTACCTGGGTCTAACAGCTGATGAGCGGGTCAAACAAGCGGCGATAGAGGCCATCGAAAAATATGGCAGCGGCTGTTCGGGTTCGCGTTTCCTGAATGGAACTCTTGATATCCATGAGAAGTTGGAAGAAGAATTAGCAGATTTCCTCAATTTTGAAGCGTGCTTAAGTTTTTCGACCGGTTTTCAATCGAATCTCGCCATCATATCAGCTCTAGCTGGTCGCAACGATTTTATCCTCTGCGACTCGATGAACCATGCCAGTATCCACGATGCTACACGTTTGAGTTTTGCCAAAACTTATAAGTATCGTCACAGCGACATGGAGGATCTGGAACGTCGTCTGCAGATGTTGAGAAATAATCATCCTGACAAAGGTATTTTGATTGTCACAGATGGTGTTTTCAGCATGGAAGGTGAGATATGTAAACTACCTGAGATCGTAGCTTTAGCAAAAAAATATCAAGCTAGAACTCTGGTGGACGACGCTCATTCTCTGGGAGTGCTGGGAGAGGGCGGCAGAGGTACGGCATCTCATTTCAATCTCGAGCAAGACGTCGATTTGGTGATGAACACCTTTTCTAAAACTCTGGCATCTCTGGGTGGATGTGTAGTTGGTGAGCGATCCGTGATCGAATATATCAAACACACAGCCAGACCTTTTATTTTCAGTGCCAGTATCCCTCCTGCTCAAGTAGCGGCAGCACGCAAAGCCCTAGAAATACTCAAGGCTGAACCGTGGCGTGTAGAGCGTCTGCACGAGATCGTACGCATGGTTAAAGAACGCTTCAAAGCTGCTGAACATGTCCGTCTACGTGAGAGTGGCAATGACTTGGTACCCATCGTACCATTGCTGACAGGAACAGTAGGTAAGACTCTGTTCACCTCTAGCTATCTCTTCGCCAATGAAGTCTATGTCAATCCGGTTTTCCCGCCTGTAGTGCCTGCTGATTCATGTTTACTCAGAACATCGTTCATGGCGACACATACAGATGATCAATTGATCAAAGCCTGTGGCATTATCGAGCGATGTTTTACTGAGATAGATAGTATGGACCAGTCGAAATTCGACCTTGATTTCTGATATTATGTTGTTACTCGAAACGTTGGCTCTGTATTTTTGAACCAACACATTTTATAAGGGAGTCCGCCGTCGAAGCGGAATACGATCAAGCCGTTTCACGGAAGATCTAAGACCGCCGCAGGGCACCCACCTGGACTTTGGGCTAGGTTTCAAAAAAAGAGTGCGTTTCGAGTTTTTGTGCCAAAGAGGTATTTTATGCAAATTTACAATGATCTCAGTCGCAGTTACGAAGAGTTACAGCCTTTAACCGAAAATCATTTTAAAGTTTATGTTTGTGGGCCTACAGTCTACGACTTTTTCCATCTAGGCAATGCCAGACCTTTCATCGTCTATGATACTCTCAGACGCTACCTAGAGTATTTAGGTTACAAGGTTACCTACGTACAGAATTTCACGGACATCGATGACAAGATGATCAAGCGTGCCAACAGCGAGGGTATAACTGTCCAAGCTTTGGCTGATCGTATGATCACCGAGTATTTTACCGATGCTGATGGTTTGAATATCAAACGTGCATCACATCATCCACGTGCCACCGAATGTATACCTGAGATCATCGAGATGATCGAGGCTCTCGAAGCCAAAGGTTATGCCTATGTCGCTGAAGATGGCGTGTATTTTGAAGCTGATAAGTTCGCAGAGTACGGTAAGCTCTCACACCGCGACCTAGATGAGCAGCAAGAAGGTGCTTCGCAACGTGTTGATTCCACTGATCAGAAGCGTGGCAGCAAAGATTTTGTGCTCTGGAAGTTCGCTAAACCCGGTGAGCCTGAATGGGATTCGCCGTGGGGCAAGGGACGTCCTGGTTGGCATATCGAGTGCTCTGCTATGAACAAGAAATATCTGGGTGAGACCGTGGATATCCATGGTGGTGGTCAAGATTTGGTTTTCCCACATCATGAGAATGAGATCGCTCAGAGTGAAGCTGCCAACGGCAAACCTTTTGTCCGTTATTGGATGCACAATGGTTTCATAAATGTCGATTATGCCAAGATGGCAAAATCAGCCGGTAATTTTTTCACTGTCCGTGACTTGGTGAAAAAATATCCGTACAAAGTACTGCGTTTCTTTATGCTGCAGACCCATTATCGTATGCCGATCAACTTCTCTGATACCCTGCTAGAAGCTGCTGCCAATGGTCTATCTCGTATCGAAAACTGCGTCGAGAACATCGATTTCATGCTCAGCCGTGCAGGTGATATCAAAGCATCTGTGGATGCCGCTGTCAGCAGCGAATTAGAGCAAGCTGTTGAACAGACAGAGAAGAGCTTCCGTGAAGCCATGGACGCTGATATGAATACACCTGATGCTTTTGCTGCTATCTTCGATTTGGTGCGTCAGACCAATAGTGCCTCACTTGAAAATGGTTACTCAGCAGAAGTTCTTAAGTCAGCAAGAGATAAGATTGTGGAGCTCTGCCAGATCTTAGGAATGGATGTAGCTACTGCTGAAGCAGAGATCCCTAAAGAAGTTACAGACTTAGTCGAGCAGCGTGCCCAGGCTAAGCGTGAACGCAATTTCTCTCTGGCCGATCAACTGCGTGATCAAATCACCGCACTAGGTTATAAAGTCGATGATACACCGCAGGGTGTCAAACTCACACCGTTAAATTGATGCAGGATGTGGTGAAATCCCTGCCAGTTTCAACTCTCGCGTATATCGGCGACGCTTACTATGAGTTGCAGATACGCGAGATGTTGTTAGCGAACCATCTAACTGCCTCTGGCAAATTACACATCTTAGCTATTCCTTATGTGCGAGCCGAAGGGCAGGCAGCTTTTTTACACAATTTGCAGGACAAATTGACAGAAGTGGAGCGCAATGTGGTGCGGCGTGCCCGCAATCACCGTCCGCACAGTATGCCTAAGCATGCTGATCCTGTAACCTACCGTTATGCCACTGCCTTTGAAGCTCTGATCGGCTACCTGCATCTGAGTGGACAAGACCAGCGTATTACAGATTTACTGAAAGACCTATTTGTCGGTGACGAGGATTATGAGACAAAAGAGCAAGAAAAATCATAATTTTGTAGCTGGTAGATCTGAGGAAAAATCCGATTATCTATATGGACGCAATCCTGTGCTCGAAGCACTGCAGAGCGGAGCAGAGATCAACAAGGCCTGGGTGTTAAAAAGTCCTGCCAATGCAAAGCGTGATCACCGTTTGAGCAAAATTGTCCGAGCCTTGCGTGATCGACGCATAGTGATTCAATATGTCGACAAATTGGTCTTAGATCGTTTGGCTGACAACAGAGAGCACCAAGGTGTAGTCGTGCAGATAGCAGCCTTTTCGTATGTGGATTTTGATGAGCAACTAGCACATTTGGCCGAGAGAGATGCTCTCGTCATCGTATTAGATGAGATTCAAGAAGGTTATAATCTCGGTTCTATCCTGCGTATCGCTGAAGCTGCAGGTGTCGATCTCATCGTCATCCCCAAACATCGTTCGGCAAGTTTGGACAGTCATGTAGCCAAAGCCTCAGCTGGTGCCATCATGCACGTGCCCGTAGCTCGTGTGGTCAATCTATCTTCAGCTGTCGAACAATTGAAGGAAGTAGGATTCTGGAGTTTCGGAGCAGCCCTAGACGAACGCAGCGAAGATTATCGCACAGTGGATTATCGTGGCAAGTGTGCGATTCTGATCGGAAACGAAGGCAAGGGTCTCAGTCAAAAAATCAAAGAGCACTGTGATCATCTAGTCAAAATACCGATGCATGGTGTAATCAATTCTCTCAATGCCGCCGTAGCTACAGGAATTATTGTCTATGAAGCCAGCAACCAACGTAACCCACTTGACTGATGAAGAATTGGTAGAACTCGCCCGCTGCGATCAACAG
>JAEWFX010000025.1 GCA_023388605.1 Bacillota bacterium | reverse complement strand
GTCCTCGCCAACTTATTCTCCCACAATTAGTGCGGAGAATTATTTTTTAGTAGGTGAAAAATGGTTGAGGTAGTAATCGGTACAGCGGGACACGTTGATCATGGAAAAACGACGCTGATAAAAGCTTAGTATAAAGAAAAAAATAAACTTTACAGATTAGTCGCTTATACATATTATAAATATCTGAAATCTAAATGCTCATAAAACGCATTTGCATTAACTTTATGCAGTTTGCATAGTCAAAAAATAGTAAAAATAACGCCAGAAAGAGAGAATTTATGAAGAAGAAAATACTTGGGATAATCGGTTCTATAGTTATCCTTGGTCTGCTGATCGCAAGCCTTAGCCTAAACCGAGCTATGCTGAAAATGAGCGATGATCTCGAGGATGAGATAGCCAATCTAAACCAAGAAGTTCAAAGTCTGAGGATGGCAGCTTCAGCAGGAGCAGAACTCCCTTCTATCGCTGATGCTGAAGATTACAGCAACGCTACCATCGTCACCCGTATCACGAAAAAGGGCTATGCCTACCAACACGGTGATCACGAGCATTTTGTCGAGGGTTTCCCTTGGCCACCTGTACGCTTCATAAGTGATCTAGTTCTGCCACAAGGAACTGTCGACAAAGATTTGACCCTCGTCGCAAAGTTCGATGGCTATGACATAGTCAAATACGGGGAAGAATATAAAGTTTGGATCCATGATGAACGCATTCGTCCACTGATTACGGTCACTAAGGCACAGGCACGACGTGCTGCTCGCCTCAAGACTGCCAAAATTGCTAGTGGAACTCGCAGTAAATCTAGCTCCACTAAGAATATACGCCACTCTGAAGATAAAGAAGATGGTTTTGTCTTCGATATGAGCAATGTGGTATCTCAGACTGAAGATGGTTATGTCGTACGCCACGGAGATCATTATCATTTTGTGCCCTTCACAGATGTTCCCAGTGAACAGTTGCCAAGTGAGCTGCGTCCCACATATCCCGGCCGACCTGTTAGACCTAGTCAACCCGTGAAACCTACTCAGCCCGTGAAACCTACTCCCCAACCGCAACCACAACCTGAGCCGCAGCCTCAACCTCAGCCCACTCCGCAACCAGAGCCACAGCCTCAACCTCAACCTCAGCCTGACGACGATCAGCTGATGGCTGGTTCAGACCAGTTGACCGAGGAACAGATGGAGCTCGTCCGTGCTTTTGCCGCTGCTCACAATCTCAAATTGTCTCAGATCAAGGTAGTTGGCGGTCTGGTGATCTGGCCGCACGGCGATCACTATCACGCTGATCCCATAGATAATCTGCCCAGTGAAAGTCCTGATGATCTAGAAGAAGAAAATCCTGGTCTCAGCGATCCTCGCAAGGATACTGGTATCTCATCTCAAGGTCTGAAAGGCGGTTCCGACATACTGAGCGAAGATGAACTCAATCGAGTCAGATATTTTGCCATACAAAACCGTCATGAACTCAAAACTTTACTGGTCAAAAATGGCATCATCTATTGGCCTCATGGCGATCACTACCACACTTTACCAATCTCCGATGTCATCCTGCCCTCTGACACTGCTGGCAACGAAGTCACGGAGCAAGGCTTAAAAGCTGGTTCAGATATCTTGAGCCCTGAAGATCTCTCTAAGGCCAAAGCAGTAGCCAAACTCATTCAACAACCACTCAGCCTAATCTATGTCAAAGATGGCATCATCTACTGGACACAGAACGGCCGTGAAAGACAGGCTAAGTTGAGCGAATTAGTATTGCCGGGAGAAACTCCTGACACCACGGAAACAAATGAGCAAGGATTGAAGAAAGGTTCAGATTATCTGAGCGAAAAATTGCTCAAGCGTGCCCAGCACCTAGCAAAAATTTACGATGTAGAATTAGCTCAAATGTACGCAGTCAGCGAAACAGTTTCTTGGACGCTGAACAATACTCTCTACCGCCACGATCTCAATATGTTCGTTTTGCCTGAAGAGTTGCCGCAGACCGAAGAGATCAATGAACAAGGTGTCCGTGCTACCTCCAGACATCTCGACGAAATCGAGTTGGCGAAGGTAGAAGAGGCAGCTAGAAGACTGGGACAACCTAAGAGCAACTTCTATGTTTTAGAGGATAAAATCTACTTCCCAGTCAGTCGTTACGCTTACTACCAATACACAACTTTTGATTTGATCACTCTACCTGATTCAGGAGATAAGCCTGATCCTGCACCAAATCCCGATCCGGCACCCAGCCCTGATCCTGATGAACCCAAACCGGAAAAACCCGAAAAATCTGTCAATGAGCTACGCCGCGAAGCACGTCTGGAGTTAGCCAAATTAGATAAAACCAAAGCTCCTGAAATCTATGATGATTTCAACCAACGTCTGAATAAGTTATGGCCGGGTACTGTCGAAGAGCTCGAACAAATCTTGCAAGAGATCAAAGACTACTTAGCCGCCCACCCTGAACACTGCTTGTCAGAATAAAAATGAGAAAGTGAGCCGATATGAAGAAACGAATTCTCTTAGGAATTGTCGCCATCGTCATCTTAGGTCTGTTGATTACCAGCTTAGGCTTTAATCACGCCCTGTTACGACGCAGCCACCATCTACACAAAAAATTAGCTGATCTGAGCTCTGAGATCCAAGACCTCAAAGTCTCTGCCTCATTGAACAGCGGCCTGCCCACCAACAATGTAGCTGATGAATACAGCGACGCCACCATCGTCACCCGCATCACTGATAAAGGTTACGCTTATCAGCACGGTGACCATGAACACTTCGTCAAGGGTTTCCCTTGGCCGCCTGTACGCTTCATGAGCGATTTGGTTCTGCCAGAGGGAACTGATGAAAAAGACCTAACCATCATCGCAAAATTTGACAGTTATGACATCGTCAAATCAGGGAATGAGTATAAGGTCTTAATCCGCGATGAAAAGATGCGCCCCATACTGACAGTATCTAAAGCACAAGCTAGACGAGCCGCCAGACGTTCTGCACTCAACAGCCATAATCATTACGCTGAAGATCATGAAGACGGCTTCGTTTTCGATATGAAAAATGTCGTTTCACAGACAGAAGATGGCTATGTGGTACGTCACGGCGATCACTATCATTTTGTACCATATTCAGAAGTACCGAGCAGTCAACGACCCTCTAACCCACAACGTCCAACACAACCGATCATTCATCCAACACAACCGGTCATTCGTCCAACACAACCCAGCACAGGCAGTAACGACGGACTTAAGCCTGGTTCAGATAAATTGAGCGCAGCTGATCTCGCAGTGGTCAGTGCTTTTGCCAAAGATAAAGGACTGAAGCTCTCCGATATCAAAGTTACTGGTGATCTGGTGATCTGGCCACATGGTGATCACAGCCACGTAGAATTTTTGCCGGAATTGCGCAAAATCTACAACAACTCTACTCCCAACAAACCCTCTAAACCTACTGAACCCACCAAACCGACCAAACCGACCAAACCGACCAAACCCACCAAACCGACCAAGCCTACTGAACCTGATAAGCCTGCTGAGCCCGATAAGCCCAGCCAACCCGATGACAATCCTCTAGCTGCAGGTTCAGACAAACCCACCGCTGATCAGCTGCGCAAACTCAACTACATCTGCGATCTCTTAAATATTTCCTTGAAGGATATCAAGCTCAAAGATGGCGCTGCTTATTTTGTCCATCCTGGTAATCAACGTGAGATGGTCGTCGATCTCAAGACTTTCATCTTATTTGAAGATTTCCCACAAACTGATAAAGTCACAGCTCAAGGTCTCAAAGACACCTCTGACACTCTCAGCGATAGCGATCTGAAAAAAGCCCAAAAAGTCGCACAACAAGCTGGTGTGCCTCTCAGCGAAATCTGGGTAAAAGACGGCGTAGCTGCCTGGGCACATAAAGATCACGTCCATGCTGTAGCCTTGAAGGACATCAACTTACCGCCTGAGAATTTCAGTTTCCCAGACACTGACGAAGTCAACGAGCAAGGTCTGAAAAAGGGCTCTGATACCTTGAGTGAAGATGACCTCAAACGCGCTAAATGGGCCGCTAAAGCTCTACAACTCAAACACAGTGATCTCTATGTAACTGAAGGTGTTATCTACTGGAAAGATGGTGAAGAGATCCGTGATTTCGCCCTCAACAAAATCACTCTCGAAGAAGGTTATGATCCCGACAAGCCTGAAAACGGCGGCGGCACAGAAAATGCTACCACCGATCAAGGTCTCAAGGCTGGCTCTGACCATCTGAGCGATGAGGATCTGCTGAAAGTACAATATCTAGCTTCACAACAAAACCTCAAACTGTCTGACATAACCGTCACTAAAGGCTATGTGATCTGGCCGCACGGCGATCACCAACACACCATCGAACTGAAGAAAATTCAAGTACCCGAAGGCTGGAAACCTGGTGACGACACAGAAGATGCTGAAGAACCTACTGCTCAAGGTCTGATGCACGGTTCAGACGAAGCTACTGAAGATCAACTCGCAAGACTCAATTACTTAGCAGAAACTCTGGGCATCAAATTGTCAGACATCATGTTCTCTGATGG
>JAEWFX010000065.1 GCA_023388605.1 Bacillota bacterium | reverse complement strand
TCTAGATTGACCTCTTTTAGTTTGCCCGCCACATCTTCTAATGGCACACGAGATATTTTGCCATTCACCACCGCTGCCATCTTGCCAAAATCCTGCTCGAGGATCATATCAGCGGCACAGACGCCTAATTGGGTGCAGAGCACACGGTCATAGGCTGAGGGTTGACCGCCGCGTTGATAGTGTCCAGGTATGGTGCAACGCACTTCCTGAACCATCAATTGGTTTAGGGTATCCGCGAGGGCATAAGCAGATGAGCGGAAGGGTATTTTCTTGTATTTCTCTGCCAATTCTTTTTTGGATAGTTTTGACTCCTCGATACTCTGAGCACCTTCGGCGATGGCGATTATTGAGAAACGCTTATTGTTTTTCTCACGCTGATTCAATGCTTTGACGATCTGCATAGGATCATAGGGTATCTCTGGGATGAGGATGACATCTGCTCCACCAGCCAAACCTGCGTATAGAGTGAGCCAGCCTACCTTGTGACCCATGACTTCGACGATGAAGACACGACCATGAGAAGTAGCGGTGCTGTGTATGCCGTCGATGACCATAGTGGCGATATTCACTGCACTCTGGAAACCAAAAGTCACGTCTGTACCGTAGAGATCGTTGTCGATAGTCTTAGGCAGATGAACAACATTACAGCCATTTTCACGCAAGAGATTGGCTGTCTTCTGAGTGCCGTTGCCGCCGAGCACGACTAGGGCATCTAGCTGTAGATCATTGTAGGTATCTAGCATGGCCTGAAGCTTTGTGATGCTATCCGGATCATCATCGTACAATGGATTCAGCATCTGTTTAAAAGGTTGACGCGAGGTTCCGAGTATAGTTCCACCCTCTGTCAGGATGCCTGAGAAATCACTGGGTTTCATGCGTTTGTAATTGCTGAACATCAGCCCGTGATAACCGTTCAGAAAGCCTATAATCTCGGTCTTTGGTTCTTTTTCATAGAGCGCTTTGGCGACGCCTCTCATAGTCGGGTTTAGTCCCTGACAATCACCGCCGCTCGTCAACATTCCCACACGTAACTTCATCTGTTCCCCCTAAAAAACAAATTCTAATTTGTGACCTGTTCCGATATTAGCTAGCACTGAATCTTTGACACGTACGAATACGTGACGAGTATTTTGAAAATTACTGCTAGTTTCTCGACGCTCCATCTCAAAATAAGGCAGAGCCTCCAGTAATTTATTCAACTGTTTATAACCATATACACGTGTATCGAAGGATGGTTGTTTTTTGACCAAAAGATTTCCTAAATCTCCTAGATAGGCCCAACCATTATCATCACAGAGGTCTTCAATACTCTGGATGATCAGCTGTACCAGAGGATAATCGATCTGTCGTATGGCACGTCGCTGCTGATTCTTCTCTTGCTTGTTATTGCGTTGATTCTTGGATTCTGAATTCTTGCGACTAGTAGCGACTACCTCTTCTTCTGTCTCTGCTGCCTCATCTGCAGCTAAAACTTCTAAGAAGATGAAGCGATCACAAGCTTTGACGAAGGGTATGGGTGTTTTCTCTTCGCCTATACCGTAGACCATCTTGCCTGCCTCCCGTAGGCGAGTAGCAAGACGTGTGAAATCGCTGTCGCTAGATACCAAACAAAAAGCGTCTATTTCTCCGCTGTAGAGAATATCCATAGCTTCGATGATCAAAGCAGAGTCTGTGGAATTTTTGCCGGAAGTATAGCTGAACTGTTGTACTGGCGTGAGAGCGTTATCCAACAATAGAGTTTTCCAACCAGCTAGATTGGGGCGTGTCCAATCACCGTATATACGTTTGATGGTCGGATTGCCATAACGAGCAATCTCCTCCATCATGCATTTGAGGTATTTATTTGAGATATTATCGGCGTCGATCAAAACCGCTAGCCGATCGTCTTTACTATTCGTTGCCATTATCCCTCCGCACTTGAGTTTCAGCAGCTAGATTGCGTCTTGCTGCCTCTGCCAGTCTCTTGAGATCTGTAAGTAGATTATTGCGAAAACTACGGAAAGCCATGGATTGCTTCATAGGTAGATCAGATACATCTTCTGGATAGAATACCAAACCATAATTAGTGGATATCATCAACGGCAACAGGTAATTGCTAGTCGCGTCTGAAAGATAATTGACGATACCTGCCCCGATGGAATACGCTTCCGAGATATCAGACATCTGCGTAGCTAACAAAACATAATTCGAACAGTAGCGTTTTGTCTTATGGTCAGCTGCAGTGAGATTGCTGATATTCATCAATAGATTGTCGATGGCGATGACATTGGTATCCTTACGAGTTGCCAAAAATACTCGGTCCATAGGTTGACCACGCCAGGACAAAATACTTTTTCTTTTACGTTCATACACCGTAAGTTCTCGATAAATTTTGATTTCTTCATATCCTTGCACTAATAGTGCTTCTCGGATCAAAGATTTAGCGATCGGATGTGCCAAAGCTTGCTTGGTCAGTGGGTCTTGTAGATGATAGCGTTTGATCTTAGCTAATTGTTGCAGACTCTCCGGATTTCCCGGTTCAAAACGTCTTAGTCCATAATTATGGAAGATACGAATCGCTGTATATATCGCCGTCAACACAAAGACCACTATGCTGGCATAGCTGAGGTAGCGGATAGATTTCCACAGTATACTTTCACTGACTGCATGTCTGTCGACAATACGCCACAGAAAAAATATACATACGCCCAAAACCAGTAAAACAACCAGTTGACGTATTATCTTCAAGATTTCTCTCAGTTTATTCTTCATGCTTTCTCCGTATTCTCTTCTAAATATTATCATGAAGTCTATCAGCGAGTTATGTTAAAATTTAGGTACTGATCCACAAAGGAGACCTATGTTAATCACGATCGCCCACGCGGCAGGGAACGATATTCGGCCTCTCGCTGAGTCTCTCTCCAAAAAAATCAATTTTCCAGTTATAGATACCACACAGTTATTGGTAAAAATTTTTTCTCCCCTCGTATCCGAGCAGATGATACGACAACTGCAACAGAGCTCTAAAGTTTGGCTACATACAATATCCCCAGAAAACTCCGAAACTTTTTTGTCTGTCTACAGAGAAAAAATACAGGAACTGGCAAAACTAGAGAACTTTATCCTCATCGATCACAACGCCGCTCTGATCCTCGGGGAAGATCCGTATTATCTGCACCTCAAAATAATTGTGCCGAACACCGTAAAGCATACCGATGAACTCAAACAATTAGAACGCAGTATACGCCGTCATCAACTCACACTCTGTGGACGCGTCGCAGAGGAAGCAGATTATCACGCCATCTTCAATCTGCACCGCATGGCAGGTAATTGCTGTATTTCTGCTGTACAAGTCCTGCTCTCTGAATTTGAGACTCTACAGAAGATCGCCTCACCTAGACACGGCGATGAAGACGCTTGTATAAAGCTCACTGCCATACCTCATTTCAAGAATGACGATGAACGTGAATTCGCCGATATCCTCGACCTCTACCAGATTGATTGGCGCTACGAGCCACGTTTTTTTCCAGTCGAATGGGATGAGCAAGGACGTGTTAGCCTGGCTTTTTCACCTGATTTTTATCTGCCCAAATTTAACCTCTATCTTGAGCTGACCACGATGAACCAAAAATATGTCAGTCAAAAAAATAAAAAATTGCGTTTACTGCGTGAATTGTATCCAGGTATCAATGTCAAAATCGTCTACAAAAAAGATTTCGAATCGCTATTACAACGCTTCGAATAACCGACTCAAGAGGAAGCTATGACAGACTATAAGAATCCCGAAAATTATCAAGTTGTCTACAGTGCTGAAGACATTCAGAAACGTCTGCAAGAACTAGCTAGGCAAATCGATGAAGACTACCGTGATAAAGAATTGATTTTGATCGCCATGCTTAAAGGTTCACTCCCTCTGCTGTGCGATCTCGCGCGCTACCTCAGCAAGTCTGTGCTCATCGAGGTGATCGCTATCAGCCCACTCAACGGCAACCAACAGAAAGGCATAGAAGTAATACGCGATATTAATTTGGATATCAGCAATCGACATGTGCTAGTGCTCGAAGATATTGTACGCACTGGTCTGACGACAAATTTCATGCTACAACACCTGCAAAAATATAATCCTGCTAGCCTAGAGCTGTTTACTCTACTCTTTAATCGAGATCAATTATTGATCGATCTAGAACCACGCTATATCGGCTTTGATATCGACTACACCCGCCTGATCGGCTACGGTATGGATCATCACGAACAGGCCAGAGATTTGCCCTTTATCGCTAAGCTACAGTAGAACAATAACCAATCTATAAACAAAAAAGAGGTCAATACTGACCTCTTAGACTTTCTAATCATCAAGCAAAATCATGCAATTAAAAAGCTTCAGCGAACCATCATTCCCCGAACTTCCTATAGAAACTTTTTTACTCAACCAGTCGAACTTACGAATCATTGAACAGTGCGTCTGATCCCTGTATTCTCGCTTACTGTCCTCGCAGTCCGAACGTCGAGCTGCAACCTTCATCGACCCGCCAACATCATTCTAAGACTAATGCCAAACGTACTACTACATCTCGCAGACATGAACTATAACCAGATAGAAGAAGAATCACTCACTTGCAACATCACTGTCTGCCGGGGTCTATAGGTTTCAAGTTGCCATTTCCTAATGCTCTTCGCATATGGATAGTTTCAGTTCACTTCTGTAATTCCCTGAAGCTTGGTTTTAATTTATGCTCTATGCATAAAAATGTCAAGCAGAATATCGTATCCTCTTGACATTTTGTACATATTTACAATTAAGAAACTATTTTTGTTGTCAGATTTGCTAATTATAGACTCAGAGAGCTTATACAGCGTCCATCCACTAACGAGAGCAACGACACTGTATTATTTTCGTACACAGCACAGGAAGGCTCTCCATCTTTGGGCAAAGAACAGCTACCTGGATTAAGACAGATCATGCCTGATGCAGGATACAATTCTTTGACGTGAGTGTGACCGTAGATCAACACATGTGCTCCTGCTTCTGCTGCTTGGCGAATACGGCTCTCGACACTCTCTAAATAGCCATGTATGAGATAGAATCTCGTTCCGTCCAATTCTACAACACGTTTGGCGTAGCTGAGATCATGTCCAGTGACAGTCTCATCGACATCGGCATCACAATTACCGTGAACGAAAAAGATGTTTTGCATTTGTTTGAGACGCTCAGCTAATTCCGCAGGGCCATATCCATCTGGTAGACGGTTGCGTGGACCGTGGTAGAGTACATCGCCAGTGTGAAGGTAGTATTCGCATTCTCCCATCACCTCTAAAGCCCGCTCAAAAGCACGTAGATCTCCGTGTGTATCACTGATTATTCCGATCCGCATCTCAATCCTCCATGAGTAAAGTTTCTTCGATTGCTGCTACTATTCTATCACTGTCACCGCTAACTTTGCCTGTGATCAGATGGTCGCTGCCACCACCCTTGATATTGATCTTCTGTTGTAAATCCTTCAACAGTGTCCGCAGAGGTAATTGTCTAGCAGAGAGTACAAATTGATACTCGTCGGGGGCTTGTGGCGACATAACCATCGCGAAACGAGGTAGATAATCAGCTAGTAAAGTAGCTGCACGACGCATTTCAACCGCATTCAAGAGATCTGTGATCCAGATCTCATGCGAAAAATACATACGTGATTGCGTGCTGCCTACGAGAGATAAATTACGGATCTGCTCAAGGCGTTGAATCTCAGTCAGATGATCTTCGATCACTCGCTCGGCCAAAGCCTTTCTAGCTTCATCTACAGCTGTGAATTCATTTGCTTGCTTCGCCAAGATCTGTGGTAGCTTACTGTAATGCGTCGAAAAATTTTCAGCTGTCGTCTTCAATATGTGACGTTGTTCTTGTACATAGTTAAGAGCACGCTGACCACAGCTTGCATAGAGACGAATGCCACTCTTGTATTTCTCCCAGTTCTCAAAAACTATCATCCCCACTTCGCCTGTGTTCGCAACATGTGTGCCACAACAAGCACAGGTATCAGTATCGGCGATGTGGACGATGCGTATAGGTGCAGATAGTGGTTTTTTGCTGCGGTAGTGAATGTTGGCGAGCTCTTCAGTTGTAGGATAGAGAATCTCTATGGGGATATTCTGTTGGACACGCTGATTAGCTCTTCGCTCTAGCTCCAGCAATTGTTCAATATCTAGAGGCCCGTCAAAATCAAAAGTCATGTACTTATCTGTGAGGTGAAAACCTACATTGTGATAACCATACTGACTGTGCACTAGTCCAGAAACAATATGTTCACCACTGTGCTGCTGCATCAGATCAAAGCGTCTAGCAAAATCTATTTTGCCTTCAACTTCGCTATTGACAGGTAGTGGCTGATCTACAATATGAATGATGTCTTCACCGCGATAACGGGTATCTAAGACCTCTACTCGTAATTCATCAGAGTTCAACACACCACGGTCACCTACTTGTCCACCTCCTTCAGGATAGAAACAAGTGCGACTCAAGGTCACCGCGTAGCTACTATCTTTGTACGGTTCACAGGATAATACCTGGGCAGTGAATTCAGAGCGCATCGGCTCAAGGTAATATAATTCAGAAAAATCCATAATCAACTTAAGTTCAAAAACTCATCTCTGAGCGTAGAGTAAATTCTAGCTAAACGTTTAAGTAGGCCTTCACTCAATCTATGAATGGTGGTTTGTAAAATAGCTTTATACAAATAAGCTAACAGAATGGATACTACAAATAAACCTATGGAATAAATAATAGTGAGTACGATGATATTGATTTGACCAAAGCGTCCGATAATACTCCCCCAGATGTGTGGTCGTAAGAAGATTCGCACCAAGTAGTTTTCGTGGATCAAATAGACTAAAAACAATAAACTCGCACAGCTATTGACAGTTACGTTGACGAATTTCATCTTTTCACAAAGATTGAAGGCAGCGATCGCCGTCAACAATAGTATGGGTGCAGTATTTCCTCCCCAACGCAATAATTCATTGCGAAAGTACTCATAGTTCAAACCTAAATAATTAGTCAGCAGAATCAAGCAGGGTAAGAGTATAAAACAAATCAACAATAGACGTTTGTTCTTAACTTTGTCACTACAGAATCCGGGTAAGTATTTTTTCAGATAAGCGATGGTGAAATAGATGACGATAAACTCGATTAGAGCAGATACGAAAAACAGACCTGGCTTGAGATATGGCACCAAGACATACAACAGAATCATCATCGCCGTATAAGCCAGATGTTTTTGCTGACTCAAATGATCGAGCAGGTAATTTAACTCTACATGGATCAAGTAAAGCAAAATATAACAGGTGATATACCAATTCAAGGCAAAAGAAGTCGGCAACAATGACATCTTGACATCGCGGTAAGACAGCGAGAAAGGATCAGCACATAGAAATACCGTCAAAAACAGAGCATTGATCACCCAAACATCGGCCAGCATATGAAAGATCTTCTCAGCTTTGACTTTAGGGCTATCGACCAAGAACCACGCCGAACAGATAAAGAAGAGCAGATTGCCTTGTGCACCGAATATACGAAACCAAGCTAATATCGGTACATTCCAGTCTGTCGAAGCCTGACTCAATTTATAGGCGTAGTGAACACTGACTGCCTGAGCTTGCCAACCCAAAGTCTGCGTGACATGCGATAAGACGATCAAAAACATCGCTATGATTTTTAGCAGCTCGATACCTGAGTATCTGTTATTGACCGCTGATTTTGCTGTAGAAATCATCGTCGCTCTCAAAACTCACTGAGCGTTCATAAATAAACGCTTACCCACAGTGATCAAAAGAAGACATACCACGGAGAGCAAGACAAAAGTTCCGCCTGGTTTTAGGCCTAATTTATAAGAAGCCACTAAGCCACTCAAAACGAAGGTCTCAGACAAAGCGATCGAAGTAAATAAGGTGGAGCGAAAACTATTACACAATTGCATGGCGCAGGCGACAGGGATAATCATGAAAGATGTGACCACCAAAGCGCCGACTGTACGTGAAGCTAATGATACTGTGATGGCTGTCATCAAGATAAAAGCGAACTCCGTCAAGCTCACATTGACACCTGTGAGACGGGCCTGCTGCGGAGAGTAAGCTAGTAAAAACAGAGCCTGATATAACAACTTGAAGAGCACTATCACTAAACTACAGATCACCACTGTCAATACCGCTTCGGAATGTGATACGGCTATGATACTGCCGAAGAGAAAACTGTTGAAATTAGATCCTGCGGGTACGAAATCTGAAAGAATACTGGCAAGACCTATGCCGGATGACAGCACTACAGCGATCGCCATCTCAGAATAACGCCCCATCTTTTTGCGGAAATATTCGATGCTGAATGCTGATACTATACTCATCATCATGGCACCCACTAAAGGATTGAAGCCTAACATCAAACCAGTTGCCACACCTGCCAAAGCGTTGTGGGAAAGGGCATCACCGATCAGTGATTGTTTGCGTAAGACCACCATCAGACCGATACAAGGTAGAGCTAAGGCCAAAACCGCTCCTACCAAAAGAGCTCGTTGCATAAAAATATGGTGAAACATTTGCCCTCCTTATAGATGTGGATGCTTGTGTTTATGTTCATGTTCATAGGCGATCTGCTCAGGAGATAGCTCGACTAAGGTACCATCTTCAAGACAATATACCTCGTCTGCATACATGACCGCCTGTGAAGTGTCATGAGTGATCAAGAGAATGGTGAGGTCGTGTTCATGGCAGAGTTTTCTCAATAATTCGTATAACTCTACGACAGTCTGACGATCGACACCGGTGGTAGGCTCGTCTAAGAGCAAGAGATCGCTGCCAGCAGCGAGAACACCAGCCAACATCACACGTTGCTGCTGACCACCAGAAAGGCGAGATATCTGACGCTTAGCGTAATCACGCATTCCCACCATCTCTAGGGCATCGTAAACTTTAGCATCGATATCACGACCTCTTAGATTGTCACGTTTGCGTACAGAATAGAGATGAGCTCTAACTATCTCAAAGACATTGGCAGGGAAAGATTGATTGCGTTCAAGTGCATTCTGCGGCAGATAACTGATGCGATGCCAATCCTTAAATTTTGTAGCACATGTACCGAAAAGTTCGACGCACCCTTGTGAGGGATGTAATTCTCCGAGTAGGAGTTTCATCAAGGTGCTTTTCCCTGCTCCGTTAGCGCCGAGCAATACAGTGAGACTGGATTTACCTACCTTGAGATCTATACCACTCAAAACTGGTATTTTATGGTAAGCAAAGGAGATCTGATCACATCGAACCACTGGCTGTTCAGCTGTCGCCTTCACATTATCATCAAGACTTTTCTTTTCCATCTTTTGTTCCATCATTGGACACTCCCAGACAAACAAACAGTACAACCGGGCTCTACCTCTATAGCACTTGGAGTCTGTCGTAAAATTTTGTCAGTCAATATTTTACCCTGTGCATCGTATATACGCAGGCGATAACCGCTCAGATCATAATCAGCGATCTCACCTGACCAGGTATTTTCTTCGTGGTTGAGCATATAAAATACTCGCCTATAGTTTTGAGCAAAAGCGAAAAACTCCAAGTGCGGCATATCGTCGCTGACATTGAACTCTGCCTCTAAATAACGACGATTTAAGCTGGTATCTACACGCAAACGATGGGCACCAGCTAGTTCCGAGAGACAGGATACAGCAGATGTAGCTATGGTGTCAGGCAACAGCTCACTGTAAGTATATTCCCCACGTAAATTCAGAGCTAAACTCAACTCAGACAAAAAATCAGTACTGGACTGCTCGCGCTCCAAAATTGCCAGACGATAATCGTTGTTCATAACTTGACGTTCACTCCAACCTTCAGGCAGAAAACTGGCTCGTTTTTTGGATTCGATCAAACTTTTAGCATCAGTATGGACAGTGAGCAAAGGATAATCTGCACGTGTTCGCAAACTTATGTTGTCATAATTCATCCCATCGATGAGTATTATGCGTTGATGATACTTATTGTATTCAGGGGTACGTGATAGAGTGTTGATCAAGCGATTGATATTTTGTCTTCTCTGTGCATCATCACGTAAGTATTGTCTTGCGTCAGTAAATTCTAAAATCAACTGCGGGAAATAATCTAAATAATTGCCAGACATGCCAGTCTGAGCTCTGAGTTCGGCAAATTCTCCATCTACACTCAACAGATAAGCCATTAAATCTGTGAGTTCACTCTCAGACATACCTGAACTCAGGCGTAGCCAAGGAACACTCTGATCGGCAGACAAGTATGGTGCCAACTGATCGGAGATGGATAATTGAGGTTCTATTTTTAAATACTTACGCAAGGTAAAGACGTTTTGTGTACAGGTTGACAACCAACCATAACCAGCATCGATAACTTCTGAAAAACGCAGACATAATGGACTATTCTCTTGATTACTGCCCTTGTGTGCTACTGCACGCAACTCCAATTCATCGATGACGACATCCTCTTCTGGCAACTCTATCTGCAGACTAGGATGTCGATCCTCAGATAGTTTGTCAGTTGCTGACTCCGGGATCACCACATTGAAGCTGTAAAGTTTATCTTCATTGTCTATCTCTTGTTCGATACCTGTGATATCGGTGGCAAAATCTAACCACTGTATTTTGATGGCAGATTTTTCACCTAAAGAACGTGCCCGAAAACTCAATCTATATAGAGGAGATTCTTTGAGGCCAGCCAACTGATCAGTACCGAAAAACTGTCTCAGACTGCGTGGTGCAACTGAGAGATCATCTGCTAAGCGATGCTCTGTAAAGATGCCTGTCTCCGCTTCTTCTCTACCCTCACTCGATGTTGAGTTGCTATCATCTGACTCGTTAATTGAAGATTTGCTGCCAACCGCTTTATCGATCGGTTTTAGACTCAACTCTAGACTGTTAATTCTCTCCGATCGTTCTTGGAATGCATACTCTAAATCTGGCGAGCAATACCATTCTCCTTCGATGAATGGCCGATCCTCAAGCAAATTCTGCCGTTCGTTGGCCAATAAATTAAAGCTGGGGCACACGGCATGTGATCGCAAAAGAATTTGTTCAGACTTCTTGTTGGTGCTTTTGACTGTTGAATTTAATTTGATGCTCAGACCTGAGCTGATGCTCGCAGCTTGTCCAGCTGCGTCGATCACCAACACGCTGTTCTGGTTGAGGCGTTTGATCTTGACAGAGGACATGTCTAGAGCTGTACCTTCGAGCATCTCAGAAAAATTTTCATTATCTTCTATGCTCTCCCAATTCTCGCCAGCATCTTCGGTGAGATAGATGCAGCCACGATCATCTTGCAGCAACCACTGCTGATCTGAAAGCACCGCACAAGCGATGATATCGGCGCGAAGTTTGTAAGTGATCTTGCCTTGCTCCTCAGCTTCGGTCATATCCCTACGGTATAGTGATTGCAATTGTTCTAGAGCTAGTTCACGAAAGGATTGATTGCCTTGTCGCACAATTACACGACCACTCTGGCTGACGGCGAGCAAGGTGTGCTGGTTGGCATCTGCCAAAACCCACTGCTCACTGCTAAAACCAGTCGATAAAATCTTGATCTGATCTTGTGAATTGAGCTGCCATATGGTGTTGTCTTCACCGATTAGATAAAACAGATTATCATTGGCGACCACATAATGTAGATTGGCTTCGCCTGGCCCTTTGACAGCAGTGACCACTATCTCGCCTGCACTGAGTTTACCTCTGAGGATTTTTCCTCTATCTCCCACAGCGATAAAAGTTGGATTAGATTTGTTGTTTTCAGTGACTAGATGGCGAATATGTGCATCGGCAGGGAGCTCTATTTCCTGCCAACTACTGAGATCTTCTGAGTAGTAAATCTTGCCCGCAGCGTCGAGCAAAACAATGCCATTACCTAATGTAGACAGGGAAATAATCTCGTCTTTACTAGGTGAAACATATAGTGTCGAGGTCTGATCGATCGATACTAATTGACGCTTGCTGCCGACTGCATAGAATTTTGTACCTTGCAAGGCAAAAGCTTGCCAATCTACAGGCTGTGCTAAATTGGTCGGCCATGCCAGAGATTGCGCTTCAGTATAGATGGTATTGGTCACAGACTGCACCTGGTACTCACTGCTCGGCTGATTCTCTACTTGATCTGAGATAATCTCTGCCTGACCCCCGACAAATAACTGTGGAGAAAGTGGGGAATCTTCTTCCGATAAGGCAAATACTTCAGATCCTTGACTGTGCACCAAACGATAGCTGACATGTAGATTTGGTAGATCGAAATCACCGTTATACAACAAATTATCACTGTGTACTGGCACATTCATACCAGTGGCAGCTAATTGACCGCTCAAAGCATCGTTGCTGACGGAAAAAGTCAATCTAGCAGAGCGATCCTGCTTAAAAGTTACAACACCTAGAAAAATACCTACCGCCAGCAGACAACCCAATAACGAACCGAAAAAGAGTACACGAGTTCGGTATCGAGAATATCTATAAACAAACGGTAGGCGTAACATCTTAGGCAGTTTTGATCAATAGATGTTTCTTCTTACGGTACTTAAAGAACATAAACAAGAAGATAGGAATGCTTAACCAAGAGAAGAAAGTGGTGCACATCTGGACTATTTCCGGTGTACCTAAGGACTCCATATTGATCTCTTTGACTGGTAAAACACTCGGTATTACACCACCGACGAAGTTGAAGATCATATGCAGCAGAATGCTCGCGGCAAGTGAACGAGTGTAGTAGTAGATGATGCCGATCATAACTCCGATCAACAAGACATATGCGGACTGTACAAAATTCATATGCATAACTGAAAAAATCAGAGCCTGCATAAGTATGGCGACTGAGGGGCGAGTGAATCTGAGCCACTCTTCCATAATGATCCCACGGAAGAGCAACTCTTCACAAATAGGTACCATCACCGCTAATGAGAACACCAAACCCACTACACTATGTTGTTTAGTCATCGTAAACTGCGACATCAACTCCTGGTACTCAGCCATCTTATCGCTCACAAAAGTTATGTGTTCAGCCATCTTCTGCATCGCTAGCATAAATAAGCCGGAGACAGCGACAGCAGTGAAAGCAGCGAAGAAGACGAAAATGTAGCCTCTGACACTCAATCTCTCTAAGCTGGTTTCAATTCCACGACGTTGATGTCTGGCATGCAGATAAAACGAAAAGATGACAATCAGTAGAGCTGAATAGATAATGGGGCAATAAACTGACTCCATACCTTGGATCAAATCGGGCTTATCGCCGAACTGTATCGCAAAAAATAAGCGACACGAAATAGATACCGATACCTGAACAAAGATAAAGACCAGGCAGAACAGCAAAGGGTTGATGACTAGACGCCACAGAGCCCTATCAGTAAATCTAGGTTTTCCTATACTCGGATTCATTTTCATACTATCTCCTCCTATTGATGGTTACACAAAACTTTTTCAGTTTTTTGATGGGTAAGTAAGATTCTTTAGCGTTGCGGATACCTTCTATACCCATGTCTTCTTCTCGGTTTACATATTTTATATCAGGGAATTCCTCTTCTAGAACCCATTGGTTGATCACAGTGTACAAGCCCTCAAAATCTGGATGAGCTTTTTCGAAATGAATTACACCATAATCTTTGCAGATCTGCGAGCCTATAGCGAAAGCTGTGATCTCGCCGTCTATTTCAACTACTCCACCCTTGACTGCTAACTGATCAAAATTATCGAACACCTTGCGAATGGCAGGTAAATCACTTTTGGTGATATCGCGACAATCCACTTCTTTATCCATACACCAGGTACGAGTCAAGGATACACATTGGGCTCTATCCTTAGCGCTCAAAGTGCGGTAACTGTAACCAGAATAGGCTCGCAAAAATTTATTGACGTGATTGCGTTTTTGACGATAGTCTCGTCCCTTTAGGTCACGTAATTTTTGCGCGTCGTAGAGGTAGTCTGAGAAATTATCGTCATAACTCCATGTGAAATCATAACCAGGAACTGCATCGAAAACTTCACGGTAAACTTCATCCACGAAGAGAAATTTCAGCTCCCAACCTTCAGCAGAGAAGATCGGTTCTGCGATTTTTAGAATTTCCGTGAGATTTTCGGTAGTTAAATCACCGATGGGTAGATACATATGAGGGTCGGTAAAAACACCCCCATCTGATAGCGAACAAAAACAGTTACCCGCTTCAAACCAACGGTAATTATATCCCTCATCCCAAGCGATACGACTGTTAAAACAAGAGTCGGCCAACTTGGTTTTGCTCAGCTTAAAATAAGCTTCATATAGATCACGATCTTCTACACTCAACGGTTTAAGATCAGCAAATTTCATCTATTGAATTAATCCTTTCCATAGCAAAACTACAACGAATATTGCTAGATCAACTCTGTAGAGTTGAGATAAGTATGCTATTTCTTCATAGAACGGATATATCTCTCGTAGAAAATTTCGAAGACGATACTCATCTCCGTCTTATCGCGTACCGATGTGAAATATTGGTCTCCATTCGTATCGCGATAAGTACGCATGATCACGATTTCCGGATCGACATGCTCCGATGAATCAGGTTCATAGTTATACATGACACTGTACTCTCTGCCGCCGTAGATAAAACTATCCATCAGGGCGACGTAGTACTCTTTGCCATTGCGCTCATCGGTGATGATGGCCATCACCTCATTGCCTTTTTGTCTGAGCTTGATGTTCTGCTTCGGTCTAGCCATTGCCGAGGTGGACTGAGGTTTGGCCTGGCTGTTTTTGGGGCGATCTGCATTTGATTGCAGACCTTGCTGACGTTGTGCAGACTGAACTTGACGCTGTTGTTGTGCTTGACGTCTCGGCGATGCTTGTCGCTGCGGTTGTGCTTGTCTCGGACGCGTCTGGACAACACCCTCAGAACTACCAATATGTTTTCTCTGAGGTGGTCGCTGAGATTTTATCGGTTGCTGACCTTGTACTTGCCGAGGGACGACGATGGTCTCCTGTCCGGTCTGAGGAACAGACTGTCGTCGATCTGCAGCTTGATTACCTGGAGCAAAAGGATCTGCATTAGCATTGCCAGGAGCAAAGGGATCATTCTGATGTGCGTTTTGCCCAGGATCGCCAGCTACTCGGTCAGGTTTTACCGAAAAAGGTCTCATTCAGCGAACTCCTCAGTCAATAGACGCATGTATTCGGCGTACACATCTTCCTCTTCTTCGGGAGAGAGCGATTCGATCATCATCTCACCGTCTTCTTCGACTTCAGCGGCGATAACATATTCAGGTTCATCGGCCAAAGTTAATAGGACAATGTATTTTTTGCCTTTATATTCAAAATCATCAGCTATGGCAAAATCGTAGGTCTCACCAGTGGCATCATCGACCAGCTGAATGATATCTTCTGCTTCAGAAATCAGATCTTTTGCAGTCATCTCTTCAGTTTCAGGATGTTGATGTTCTGGGCAATTACATTTGCCGTGTCCATGGTCAAAATTGTGTTCCATTGTTACCTCTAGCTATGCTATTTAAGTGTTCTTGTAATAAAACTTCTGCTGCCATCTGGTCGATCACCTGTTTTTTGCGATCACCTCTCACCTTGAGTTCACGAGCATACTGTGAGGCGATCACCGTTGTATACCGTTCATCGATCAAGAGAGGACGAATCGCAGTGACCTCGGCGATGATTTCAGCAAATTCTTCTACAATACTTTCTTTGTCCCCAACTTTACCATCTGTACGCTTGGGGAGCCCTAGTAAAATATCTGTAACTTGATATTCTTTGACGATTTCAGCGATTTCTTGAGCTATGTCTTTGAGTTCTCTACCTCTTGATGGCAGAGTCTTCAAACCACGAGCAACTACTCCTAAAGGATCACTGATCGCAAGTCCGGTACGTACAGTGCCGTAATCGATCGCTAAAAAACGTCTATTCATTGAGTCCTTGTAAATATTCTCTCAGAATAACTTCCAGCAATTCATCCCGTTCCATCCGGCGTATAACAGCACGTGCCCCTTGATGGTTGGTGATGTAGACTGGATCACCAGACATAAAATATCCAACCAATTGATTGATCGGGTTGTAGCCCTTTTCCTGTAGCGCTGCCAACACCTGTTGCATGATTTTGCGTGCTTCAACACTGCTATCAATACTCATCATAAAACGAGAAGTTTCTTGGTTTGTCATAGTTTGACCTCAATATGTACAGATATTGCTATTGTATCACCTGATAAATTTTTTCGCAGATATTTTAAACGCTTACAATCAACTGATCAAACTGCCAAACACTAAATCTTTGGCGGCATTGGCAATTTTGACACGATAGAGCTTACCTTGTTTGGCATCAGGTGCAAAAAAGCTTCCACGCAGATAATTACGACTGTAACCCTCAGCTACACCATCCTTGATTTTCTCCACCAAAAATTCCAATTCATCGCCGATGAAGCTTCGTCCGTAAGCGTAAGCCAATTCATCGCCTAAAGCCTGCATCTCTGCACCTCTGCGAACAGATTCAGCTTTGTCGATCTGCGGCCAACTGGCGGCTGGCGTATTAGCGCGTGGCGAATAGCGAAAAACATGTATGCGTGAAAAACCTACTGTTCTGACAAAGTCGAGACTGGTATTAAAATCCTCTACGGTCTCAGTCGGGAAAGCCACCATCACATCACTGGTAAAAGCACAGCGTGGGAAAGCTGTACGCAAACGATCCACTACCTCTAAATACTGAGCGGCAGTATAGCGACGACGCATTTTAGCGAGGACATTGTCGCTGCCAGATTGCAGCGATAGATGAAAATGTGGACATAGCTTGGTAGATTGGGACCACAACTCTACGACTTCGGGAGTGACTGAAAGAGGTTCGAGCGAACCTAGACGGATACGCTCTAAGCCCTCGATCTCCGATAATTCCAAACACAATTCAGCGAGAGCTGTGGCATCCCGTCCTAGCTCACTCTCAAATGAACATATATGGATACCGGTCAAGACTATCTCTTTGGTTCCCTGGACAACCAAACTCCTAGCTTCCTGTAAAATATCGCTGCGTCGACGGCTGCGCGATCTACCACGCGCTAAAGTGATAGCACAGTACGAACAGCGTAGATTACATCCATCTTGTATTTTCACTTGAGCACGAGTCTCTAACTGACGACGCACAATGCCCAGTTCTTCATACTGAGCTGCACGTGAAATACCTACCTCTTCGTTGGGACAGCTCGCTAAGTCCTCAAGTTTTATCTCTTTGTCAGCTTTATCATCGACCGTGATATTTAGCTTGTCGAGCACTTTATCCACTACAAGGGCTCTGTTATCTGTACCGCAGACGACATCTGCCACATCTCTGAGATCTGTCAATTGAGCATGACAACCCATCGCCACCACCAAACCTTCTGAATTGTGGTGTTTATAGCGACGTAGGATTTGTTTGCTTTTGCGACCGGCTTCAGAAGTGACACTGCAGGTATTTAGTATGTATATATCTGCTGCATCTAAATCATCGGTGACGGTAAAACCCTTGTCGACAAATAGCTGACCGACAGCTTCTACTTCATATTGGTTAGTCTTGCAACCCAGTGCTTGCAAGTAAACTTTCATCTGCTAACTCCAAATCTATAAATCTTCGCTTAACATCTACCGCAGCTATCTGTACTGGCAGCCTTTGACCATATTCCATAATGTGACCTGTACGTTTGCTGACAGCGATTAAATTATCTGGATCATAACGGTAACCGCCCCGCAATCTAGTGAGCAAGATGGAACCTTCTACGCCTGTCGATAAACGCAAAAATACGGAATAATTACTGAAGCCACAAACCTCTCCCCAATCCACATCTCCTAGATGGTTGCGGTAGTATAGGCAAGCGAATTCAGCCTGCGAATCACGTTCTGCTTCTATCGCTACACGCTCCATATGAGAGACATGGGCAGACACTCGTTCAACCTGAGCGAATTCTTGTTTAAGGCTCTGGCCAGACAAAAACTTTTTGATCACTCGATGAGTGAAAGTATCGGAATAACGACGAATGGGCGAAGTGAAATGGCAATAGTTTTCTGAGGCTAGACCGTAATGGCCTAAATTTTCAGAGGCATAACGAGCCTTCGCTAGAGCACGCAACGCTAAAGTAGACAGAGCCTGTCCTCCACTCATCCCATTGACTTCTGATAACACCGCTTGCAATTCATGCGGACGAGGTCGATCATTGCGTAATCTGTGTTTTAGATTAAAGGACTTCATCAATTTGCGTAAGCCTGCGATCTTGGCAGTATCAGGTTTTTCGTGTACTCGAAAAACTATGGGCAATTGATGTTTCAGAGCGATCCTCGCTACAGCTTCATTGGCCTCAATCATGAACATCTCGATCAGCGACTGCGAATAGCTTTGATAGTGTTGTTGAACCGAGATAGGTCTAGACTGCTCGTCCAAACTGAACTTGAGTTCAGGGAAATCGAAATTCAGCATACCTGTAGCATCTCTGCGCTCTTTGATCGCATCTCGTAAACTACACATTACGGGGAGGATCTTCTTGAGATCTACCTCATCATTGGCACTGATCGTAGCTGCTGGTTCTCCCTTTGTCTCGGCATCGATAATATCTTGAACCTGAGCATAAGTACAACGCATCTTGTTGCGGATAAAAGACTCACACACCTCTTCGCGCAACGGACGCCCTTGTAAATCAAAATCGATTATCACGGTGAGAGTCAGACGATACACTCCCTCGCGCAGACTACAGATGCCGTTGCTGAGTCCAGGTGGCAACATCGGGATGACTCGGTCAACTAAGTAAATGCTGTTGCCACGTCGTGAAGCTACTTGGTCTAAAACACGTTCTGATCTAATGAAATGATCGACGTCTGCTATGTGCACGTATAACCTATAACCTTGCTCTATCTCCTCGATATCGATGGCATCGTCTAAGTCTTTGGCATCTTCACCGTCTATAGTGATGGTCGGCATCTGTGAAAAGTCACGACGATATGGCATATCTTCACGAATTTTTGCCGCACTCAACTCATTTTCTGCTAAACGATTGGCGATCTCTATCGCTTCAGCTCGAAAACGCCATTTGGAGCAAGGAGTCATCAATTCATTTTGCTCGCGATTGTGCTTGGTACGTGAATTCATCTTCGCAAACAATTGCTTGCGTTTGAATTCAGCTCGACGTTTAGCTCCACGTGTTGTGGGCGCAGCAGCCGATGACTCTTCACG